>CANKVI010000031.1 GCA_947487095.1 Acidimicrobiaceae bacterium
GTGTTTTGGTGTAGTCAACAAAGATCGGGATCAATTGATAAATGTGTGAATCGCCGTACAGCAATACTTTCTTTGCCGCTGTATCTTCACCCACCACGCACACATCATTCAAAAAGTCGCAGCCACTGAGAACGGTGCTGGCATACACGTTTCCATATCTTTCGCGAGCCTGTGTTTTTTCATAATCAAGGCCGAACAGCATCAGCGTTGGAATCAGCACGAGCGCAAGTCCAGAGATGACTTTTGTTTTGGTGTTGCTTGTACGCAACTTACGAAATGGTTGCTCAATGAAGCGATAAGAAATCACTGCGGGAAGCATTGAAGCCGCAACCAGGATGGATTTATCAACCGAGGAATCTGGTCGCATGAGGTCTAACGAAATCGATACACCGATCCAATGCCACAGGTAAATGGAGTACGAACTATTTCCAATTACCTGAAAAATTCCAATCCCGAAAAACCTCTGTACATCAATCTTCGAGCCAGAAAGTGAAAAGATCAGCAGCCCAGTTGCCAGAGCCGTCAAAGCAGAAGCAGGAATTTGTGAACCATTGCCATCAACTCTGGTCACTAAAACATAGAGGATGACCAAAATGGAAAAAACTGACAGCACGGTTCGCATCGCGGAGCCGAGATACTTCTTGCCTTGCTCATATCGCAGCACTGCAAAAGCGATAAGCAAACCGAGGAAGAATTCCCAAGCTCGAGTGAACGGAGAATAAAACAGAAACCCCGGTCGAAATTGCGGGTCAAACCAGCCGTAACTCTCTCTGTTTGCTCCGTACATCGTGAATGCTGAGGCCAAACCAAGAACTACGAAACCAATGGTCCAGATACGAATCCGTTGAGAGATGTCAAAAAATCGACCGATTAACGCCAGCAATGCAAGAAATAGAGGTAATGCAACATAAAACTGTTCCTCCACTCCGAGTGACCATGTGTGGAGGAAAAACGTGATGTCGCCAGACTGTACGAAGTAGTCAAGCTTGCGAAACATGAAGAAAAAGTTGCCGTAGCTAAACAATGCGGCGCGCGCTTGCTGAATAAAGAAATCTTGCGCTTTAGTAAACGGAACAACGAAATACGCATACACCGTCATGACCACAACCATGAATGACAGCGGTGGGAAAATGCGGAAGAACCGACGCTCAAAGAATCTGCGGAATGAAACTTTCCCCGTAGTGACCTGCTCATTGACCATGGTCAGACCAATAACAAAACCCGACACCACGAAGAACATGTCCACGCCAACGAAACCGCCGCTGAACATTCCTATGCCCAAGTGGCTTAGCACCACCAAAGTGACAGCAACTGCGCGAAGGAATTGAATTTCCTTGCGTATTCGATGCTGCGTATTCACTACCCCAGCGTAGTTGAGTAGCTAGTTACGCAACGCGCGGCTGAACAACTGGAACATTCACGTCTACTTCTTGCGTTGCAACATATCCGTGAATAGAAAGTATGGACCACAACGCTGTGCGCACATGATCGGAATCTGGTGCGTTGAGTTGATTGACGACGACTACGCCTTCGATCATGTCGCCGAGAATTGCCACAAACGGTCGATCGCGAAGTGCAACCGCCACCACTCCACCACCTTCACGACGACGGACAGTGCGATTCACACCAATGACCCGTGGTGGACTCCGAAAACTTGGAGCAAGCAACCCAAATCGTTGGGTTTCACCAGCAATTAAGCGTGCAACAGCCGCAAATTGCATGGTGGTCGAGGTGCTCATGGCCACAGCATGACACACCCATGTGACAGAGTGACCGTGATGTCTGAAACCGAACTCAATGCCATGCAACAGGCCGTTCTTGAAGCATTAGGCAAAGAACCCGACTGGGTGCCTATCCCGCGTGAAGTCATTGAAGGCATCCGTACCCAACTACACGATGGTCTTGCCGACATTGCCCCACGACTCACCCCGGAAAATGCACTGTGGGTCAGCAAACACAAACTCACCACGGTGCACGGTTGCGAAGCCAATCATCTCGCCGGACTAACGGGTTTCGAATGGACTCTTGGCAATGTGAAAGGAACAGTGCTGCACAAAGCCGTTGAGCTTGGTCTCAATTGGCGTGGCGTCATTGTTCCAGCCGACGTCGTAGATGAAGCACTTGCTCAGCTTGCCGATGACGAACGCCAAAGCGCCGGACCATTCATTGACAACTTGCCTGCAGGAGATCGCGCGCAACTGCGAAGTTCTGCAATCGATTTGTACACCAAGTTTGACGAATGTTTTCCACCACTGAAAGCAACATGGCGTCCTGTGCTTGAAAGCTCGGCGCGATATGAAATGTTTGACCAACGCATCAACCTCAGCACTCGCGCAGACCTCACTCTTGGTGCAGTTGGCTCGAAGGTCATTATCGATTTGAAGTCCGGACGCGTTCAGCCCAATCACCGAGAAGAGCTGCGTTTTTATGCATTAGTTGAAGCCATGCGCACTGGCGCTGCTCCACGCCGTTTAGCCAGTTACTCGCTAGTTACTGCTCGCGCCGACGTTGAGGACGTAACCGAAGGTGTGTTGCAAGCCGCAGTTCGCAAAACCGTTGATGGCGTCCGCAAAATGGTCGAACTTCAACGCGATGGACGTGAACCAGTAATTCGCAGTGGTTACTTCTGCTCATGGTGTCCACTGCTCGACTCGTGCGCCGAGGGAGCAAAATTCATTGCACGTCGCGATGACCCCGACGCTGCTGACGACTTTTAGATATCACTCATCAGCGCTACGGGAACACCAAGCCCAACTGCGCCACGGAAAGTTGCGATCAATCTGTTTTTCTGCACCGCTGGTTTTGGTGGGCTGAGAACATCGGGACCTAGGTAAGCAGCAACTTCGTTCACGTCTGCAACATTCAAGACAAAACCCCACAACGTTGCGCTACCTGCTGGAATTGACGGTGCAGACACAATTTCAACGATTACATCACCAAGTCTGTGAAAACCCTGGCGCATTCCGTTTCCTGCATCACGAATTCGTTTCAACTCTGCGCCAGTTGCTTCATGCAATGCGCGAGACGTGCGCTCTAAGTCGGGAGTATTCACTACAACGTGATCAATGCCAAGTGGCTGCAACACAAATTCACGTGCTTCATTTTCACTTGATCGAGTGTTGACCAACACGTCAGTTACGGGAATTCCATCAATGGATGAAATGGTGGAATCAATATTGCTCAGCGCCCAAGTATGCAGTCCAGGCGACAATGATTCATTAATACGCAACACGAGTTCGCCAATGGCAAATACGCCGTCTTGAGAAAAGTTGATTCCTACCTGCGCCCAGTTGGCGCGGGAACCACCGATGACCAATTCACTTATTCGTGCCGAACTCAAGTCGGGCACGCCAGCGTTATTGCTCAGCCACGCCCCATGTTTGGACGCTTACCGTGGTTGGCCTTCGAGCGACGCATCTTGGCTTTTTTCTTCTTGGTCTTCTTCGACATAGTCCCGCCATGCTAACGGGCATTCTCGCCATTTCCGATGGCTATGCCCTTCGCCAGCGGGCCCTTCCACCCGAATACGGCACACCCGATGCATCAGTTTTGGAGCACACATAGGTGGTTGGCGACGTGCTTCCACTCAATGTGTAATAGCCAATCGCGCCTTCCGGTGAGCAATACGAGCCAGGGTTTATTTGTGTCGCTGTACCAGTTGATGCGGTAGTTGACGCCACCGTTGAATTAGTGATCGACGACGCTGGATTCGTGACCACCGTCGTCCCGCCCGAAATGTTTGGCAAGTTTGGAATTGGTGCGATATTCAACGAGATGCAAGCTGATTGCAAGAGATTTTTGATGCGGCCATATTCACTTGAATCCATAGACAATCCCCAACGAACCTTCACCGCGATCCAGTTACCTAAATAGGTGCACGTGTATGACTGCAGCGGTGGTAACCAATTTGAAGGATCTTTATCGCTCTTTGATTGATTCACCGAGTCGGTCACTGCCAACAGCGTTCGACTGTCTGACGTGTCGTTTGCAAAAGCTTTTCGTTGTGCAGCGCTCCAAGCCCACGCACCAGAATCCCACGCTTCCTTCAGCGCAACGACGTGGTCAATATCAATATCAGACGGATTACTCCACTTTGCTCCGTCGTACGGCGAAACCCAGTCCCCTGCAACCACGTTGCAGTTCACCGGGTCTACTTGGGGCAACGAAATGCTGTCGCGCTTCAACACTTGATCGCGAGAGTCGCATCCGTCACCATCAATATCTCTCCAGTGATCAAATAAGGCGCGGTTATAACCAACCTGGTATTCGTTTTCAACGCGAATCGTTTGCAACAGCGCAAGCGCACTTCCAACTACTACCGGTTTTGCCGTCGTCGTAGCTGTTGACGTAATCGTTGTAGTTGTGTTGATGCTCGCACCTGATGAAGGAACGCTGGAGATCGTTGTTGGCGTGGCGCACTGGCGAACAAACACAGACTTCACCGCAGTGAACTCGCGCTGATCCATCGCGAGCCCCCATTTCGTTTTCACCGATACCCAATTACTTAGGTAGGCACACGTGTTTGCATTTGTGCTGGGCATCCAACCAGCTGGATCCTTGTCGCCGCGTTGCTGCGAACTATTTGCAAGTACCAGCGCCAAAATAGAAACATCGGCTCGTTCGTTGACGAAACTTCGTCTCTTCGATGCGCTCCACGCCCACGCACCCGACTCCCAGGCTTCACGAACCGTCACAATATTTGCCACGCTCATGACAGGTATTGATCTATTCGCCGAACCCGTAAACAATGACTGCCTGAAACCCACAGTTCTTTCGGTTGCTACATTCATCGTGGTCAATTGACCAAGCGTCGCTGAATCATTTGAGCGGGGCTGTGCAACAGCCACAGAGGAAACGCTGATTGCCACAACGACAATTGCGCCATGAACCGAAAGGCGCCACTTCATAGTTTCACTCTACCTATTGAGAAATCAGTGGTACATCCATCTCAATGAATATGCACTCTCCTGGGCACACTTCTGCAGCCTTTACAACATCGATTTGATTCTTTGTTTCAACAGTTGCGAGACTTCCCGAACTTCCTGGATCATTTAATGTCACGCCACCCTGCACTACGTAAGCAATTCCATCTTCTAATTGCACAAAGACATCAGGACAGTGGTCCACGCACAATCCGTCGCCCGTACACAAGTCTTGGTCTATCCAAACACGCACGGTTGCACGCTAACGAATAAGCGCGGCAACCAAGAGGGCGAGCATCAACAAATTTCGCACAATATTGTTCCAACCAATTGGCTTTGTGGAGCGAAAGCTCAAGCACGCACAGGGCGGTCTGTCCCCTGCTGCCAATCGAATAGCCAGTAATACGGTGAAGCTTGATAGCGCCACTATTGATGCAATGAGTACGGCGTTTGCTGCCAACCCCGCGATCAGCAACGAACCCAGGATTACTTCAACGTAGGGAACTGTTGGAATTGCAAACGATGGTGCTCCGAGTCTCTCCGCTTGCGCAGGCCACAACTCACGTGCAATGAATTTCTGCACTCCAGCAAAAATGAAGATCACGCCAACAGTCGCCGACATCCACCAATTCATCGAAAAAACTTGTTCGTTCATTACGCGGGCATAACGCCAGTTACTTTGCCACGATAAAACACCATGGCTTCACTAACAGTTTCGTTCACGGAAAGATGCTGCACTCGACCGAGTACAAAACTGTGATCACCTGCAGGAGTTACGGATTCAATACTGCAGTCAATCGCCGCAAGAGCACCTGGGAGTACCGGCATTCCGCTTGGAGACTTTGTCCAATCAAGACCATCAAATCGAGCCGACATTCCACCTTCTGGTTCACGAGCAAATCGCCAACACAGTTCTTCCTGCTCAGTCGTCAGCACATTGGCGCAAAAGCCGTGTCCCTCTGCAATGTGCGACCAACTGCGCGAAGCATTGCCGGGGAAAAATCCAACTAATGGTGGGTCTAATGACACCGAAACAAAACTGCCAATAGTGATTCCCGATGGTGCGCCCGTTGCATCAACACCAGTAACGACAGCAACTCCAGTTGGCAGATGACCAAGCACCTGTCGAAACCTGGCACTGTCGAAGTTGGCTTCCATCGCTTCAATGTTACCCAACTATGGTTTGGGCATGACCGCTCAGCACAACATTGCAACGCATGAAGTTTCTGCAAACGACTTGTCGTTCACCTATCTCGAATGTGGAACGGGACCACTTGCATTGTGCCTGCACGGCTTTCCCGACTCTGCGCATACTTGGCGGCACTTGCTTCCTGAACTTGCAGCTGC
The DNA here is from genome assembly GCA_947487095.1 of Acidimicrobiaceae bacterium. Next base: position 6,270 of record CANKVI010000031.1, read on the forward strand.
TGGATATCGCGCAGTTGCTCCGTTCATGCGCGGCTATGCCCCAACATCAATTCCTGCAAACGGCGCGTACCAAACTGCTGCGCTAGCAACTGATGCAAACGCGTTGCACGAAAAACTTGGTGGCAATTCAGATGCCGTCATCATCGGTCACGACTGGGGTGCACCTGCGGTTTATGGTGCGGCAATTCTTGAACCAGCTCGTTGGAAAACTGTTGTAGGAATGTCGGTCCCACCGTGGGGTGCGATGGGAAATGCGTTCATTTCTAATCTCAATCAAGTTCAACGCAGTTGGTACATGTTCTTTTTCCAACATGGTCTTTCCGATTTTGTCGTTGGCGCAAACAATCTCGCATTCATTGACATGTTGTGGGACCAATGGTCGCCAGGGTTTTCTGCAATTGAAGACATTGCGAATGCAAAATCAACTATCGCCACACCAGAACATCTTGCGGCAACACTTGGCTATTACCGCGCAACACTTGGCGCCGGATTCAGAGACCCAGCCTTGACTGACGCACAAAATTTGGTGCAGGGAGAAAACCCACCGCAGCCCGTGCTCTATCTGCACGGAGAACATGACGGTTGTATTGGTTTAGAAGTTGCTCGCGACGCCGCAACACGTGCGCCATCAAACGCACGGGTTGAAATTGTTGAAGATGCTGGTCACTTCATGCAGTTAGAGCAACCTGTGAAGGTGAACGAACTGATCGTGAATTGGATTACGAGCAACGCTTCATAGCGGCAATTGCAACACGCCGTTTGATTCAACAATCAATTGGTCAGCAAGTAGCGATTCAATAATTATTTCTGCACGGTCACGTTGATTCGCCAAACCCATCGCTTGTTCGGCTTTGTTTCGCATCACCCCACCTGCAACGAGTGCTTTCATGAGCTTGCCACGTGCCTGCCGATTTGAACCCTCGAAACGCGCCTGAGGCTTACTTGTTCCCGCCGATGCTGGTGCAGGGTCGTCACCACCGTGAAGCCGCCAACCACACGATCCAACAATTGGGCATCGGTCGCAATGTGGTGAACGGGCCGCGCAACACGTTGCCCCGAAATCCATCAGCACCTGATTCCACTCCCACGACAGACCGATGGGAACAATCGAGTCTGCAATCGTCTGAGTTTCGCGTTTGCCAAGCGGTTTGTTCATCAAGCGCGCAAACACTCGAGTGACATTGGTGTCAACAACTCCGACGTCAACATGTTCTGCGAATGCCAACACTGCACGTGCCGTGTATTCACCAATTCCAGGAAGCGCGAGCAGCCGCTCCAAATCAGTTGGTACTTGCGCATCGTGATCACGCACTATCACCTTTGCGGCTTCATGCAAATTACGACAGCGCCGCGGATAGCCAAGACCTTGCCAAATGGTGAGCAGCTCAGAAAGCGGTGCATCTGCGCATTCGCGCGGCGAAGGAAACGTGTTAACAAAAAGTTGAAACTTCGGCACAACCCGGTCAATTTGGGTTTGTTGCGACATCACTTCGCTCACCAACACATGCCATCGGTTACTTGTTGCGCGCCACGGGAAATCTCGCAACTGTGGTAATCCCCACTGCAACAGTGGGTCAACAATGATGCTTAGCTTGTCCAGACGTCTTGACCGTCGTACGGACGTGCACGCTTAGGCATGAATTCACGCTTCCACACCATTACTCGCCTGCGGAAATAGCACACTTCTTTGCCGTCTTGATTGAAACCTTTTGTTTCTACTGTCACCACTCCGCGATCATTTTTTGACTTTGATTCCTGAACATCAAGAACTCGCGTCTCGGCGTGGATGGTGTCGCCATGGAATGTTGGGAACTTGTGTTGCAATGTTTCCACTTCAAGATTAGCAATTGCAGCGCCACTCACATCGGGAACGCTCATACCCAACACCAACGAATACACCAGGTTGCCAACAACAACGTTTCGCCCTTGAACACTTTGCGATGCAAACCAGTCATTGGTATGCAGTGGATGATGATTCATGGTGATCATGCAGAACAAATGATCATCTGCTTCAGTAATCGTTTTCCCTGGCCAGTGGCGGTACACATCACCAACAGTGAAGTCTTCTAGTGCTCTTCCAAACGGGCGCTCATGAACGGTCATAACAACAAACTACTCCTCATCCTCATCCTCAAGTAAAAACCTGTTCTTAGTTTCAGGCAATGGAAATTGGCCAGTGCGGTCACGTGGCGCGTACTGCTCAAGAAATTCGTACTTGGTTGTTGGGTGCTCGGTCGCAAGTCTGGTGACTCTGCGAAGTGAACGCAGTTTCTCCTTCCGTTCAATGGCGAACGGCCCAACTCGTAGCGACAGATAGGTGAATCCGCCGACAAGAATCGGTAGCCAATACTGAGCGATTCGGTACGACAACACGCCAACGGTTGCGACGTTTCGAGTGAGACCAAAACCAACAAGGGTTGGAATGTAGATGCCTTCCACAATGCCAAGTCCACCAGGAGTAATTGGCACGACCGACAAAATGTTTGCGAGTCCGAACGACACAATTAATGCGTCCGGAGCGACGTCGCCACCGAATGCCCGAATGAATACATACAGCGCAAGCATGTCGAGTAACCAGTTCACAAGCGCCCACACCAACACGCGCGTCAACAGTTTTGGCTCAGAAGCCAAACCTTGCAGACGATTACCTAGGTGCTCCAGAACTTCTGCCGCGTGGTCTTCATCCATTCGAAGTTTGCGGGCACACAACCGAATAAATCGTTCTGCTCTTCCCTGTCCATCAATGAGGCCAAAAATCAAAGCAGCCGCAACCAACATCAAAATGATTCCAACGATTGCAGCTGTTCCATACGCAGCGTTCACTCCGCGGCCCGCTGAAACGATGAGACCAAACCACAAAATGATGTTGAGCATGACTGCGGAACCAAGACCAGCAGTTGCCAGAGCAAAGCCAGCGTCTGGGCCAGCTACTCCAGAGAGTGTGAGCATGCGATACCCGAGTGCAGTACTTGCAGCGCTGCCACCAGGCAAGACGTTGCCCACCACTTTGGTGCTCAATTGAATGCGAAACAGTCGGAGCACCGAGATTTCATTGCCGTGTTCGGCAAGGGCTGCTTTTGTCAGCAGCGAATAACTAAACAGCGCGGCGAACTCAAGGCCAAGACCCAGTATTAGTAATGAAGGCTTAATTTGTGTGAGGTCTGAAACAGCTTTTCGGAAGCCAGGGATCAGCGGGAGCACAAAGAAGTAGAGGATCGCCCCGAACAGCACCCACTTGGCTGTGGTGAAAGCAGATTTCAACCCACTCAGCCTCGACATGCCCTAAATGGTAGGTGACAACACCCTGCAGGGTTAGTCCCTGTGGCCCAGTGCTCACTAGCGTTTACGAGATGGCAAGCCCTACATCGTCTCCAACCCCCGATCTCACGCGTGCTGCCGAGGTCATCGATTTGGCGCGTCGCGTCGTTGGAAAGGGTGTGCGCACGCTCGCAGCTCAAGGCGGACCCGATGTCCATCAAGTGCTTGCATACGATCTTGCGCACTCTGCGGCTGCGGTTGAAACCGCTCGCTCACTTATTGACTACGGCGGCAAGGGAAATTCTGAAGCGCTCATCACCTGTGCATTCGTTGCCGACATGTTGCACGAAGTCAGCACTCGCCTGCTTGGCCGTGAAGACATGTGGGGAGTCGAACAGAATCCACTTGCATCAGCACATGACTTTATGGCCGCGTTTCGCGAGCCAGAGTTTTTAGCATCGCTCGCTTCAGTTGCCGGCCCTCGCCACCTTGAAGACGAATTCGAAATGGTGCAAGACACATTCCGTAGCTTTGCTACGAAAGTGATTGCTCCACACGCAGAGCATGTGCACCGCCACAACGCAGATGTTCCAGAAGAAATCATTTCTGGTCTTGCTGAACTTGGCGCATTCGGACTTTCCGTTCCATCTGAATACGGCGGTTTCAGCGAAGGCGGCGACGGCGAATACATGGC
>CANKVI010000032.1 GCA_947487095.1 Acidimicrobiaceae bacterium
ATGTTCTGCCAGATTCAAGCGAACTCATTTTTGTTGACCCCAAACGCATGCGTGACCGTGCGAAAGATTTGCTTGCAGAAGAAGATGACTTGGCAAAAGCGCTGGCAAGTACGTGGGCACGCGATGCGCAGCGTTCCTTCCCTCGCCTGCACTTAGACATTGATCAACTGTTTGGTCCTTCGCAGTCGTTAAATGCACTGTCGCTCTCGCTTCCATCTGAAGCAATTGATGCGCCAACTGTGCAATCAACCGGTTGGGGTCAAGCAACCAGCGATGCCGAAGCAACCGCTAAGCGCGTGCAACAACTCGTCACCGACAAGTGGACGGTGGTGATTGCTGCGGAAGGCGAAAGCTCGGCGCAGCGACTGATTGAAGTGTTCACGCAGAATGGCGTGGCCGTTCGCGATCTCAGTGCGAGCAAAGAAGCAGACCTCAGCAAGCCAGGCACGTATGTAGTAGTTGCTCCTCTGCATCACGGCTATTCATTACCGCAGGTGAAACTTGCCGTCATTGCAGAAACCGACCTCACTGGTCGACGCCGCACACATCGCCAGCCGCGGGCACGCAAGCGCGACACCACTTCGGTATTCCAAGACTTAAAGCCTGGCGACTACGTCGTTCACCATTATCACGGCGTTGGAAAATACGAAGGAATGGTGAAGCGCACGATCGGTGGCTCCGAGCGCGACTACTTACTTCTTGCCTATAAAGACGGCGACAAGCTGTACGTACCAACTGACCACATTGATGCAGTTCGTCAATACATCGGCGGAGATTCGCCAACACTTCATCGACTGGGCGGAAGCGACTTCGCACGTGCAAAGCAACGCGTGCGTTCGGCAGTTCGCGAAATTGCCCAAGAACTTGTGGTGCTGTACCAGCGAAGAGTGAATGCAGTTGGCCATGCATTCAGTGAAGACACGCCTTGGCAACACGAAATGGAAGGCGCATTCCCCTTTGTTGAAACACCAGACCAGCGCACAGCAATTGAACTGGTGAAGAGCGACATGGAACGCAATGTTCCGATGGACCGCTTGGTGTGTGGCGATGTTGGCTTTGGTAAAACCGAAGTTGCTGTGCGCGCCGCGTTCAAAGCAATTCAAGATGGCAAGCAAGTTGCGGTTCTCGTGCCAACAACCTTACTTGCATCGCAACACGCAAACACGTTTGCCGAACGGTTCCGCGGGTATCCAATTCGTGTTGAGTCACTTTCACGCTTTCTTACCAACTCACAAGCGAAAAAGGTTCTTGCAGGCGTTGCCAGTGGCGACGTGGACTGCGTCATTGGCACGCATCGTTTGCTGCAAGAAGGCGTGAAGTTCAAAGACCTTGGGTTGCTTGTTGTGGACGAAGAGCAACGATTCGGTGTGACGCATAAAGAAATGATGAAGAAGCTGAAGACAAACGTGGACGTACTCACGCTGACTGCAACACCAATTCCGCGCACACTTGAAATGAGCCTTGTCGGAATTCGCGACATGTCGTTGCTGCAAACACCACCCGCCGACCGCCAACCGATTCTCACATTTGTTGGTGAAGATGACGAGCGCGTTTCCACTGAAGCAATTCGTCGCGAGTTGTTACGTGATGGCCAGGTGTTCTGGGTGCACAATCGCGTGCAAAGCATTGAGCAGCGAGCACAGGAGCTTCGCGAACTTGTTCCCGAAGCACGCATTGCGGTTGCGCACGGTCAAATGGACGAGGGCCGACTTGAGCAAATTGTTCTTGATTTCTGGGAAGGAAAGTTTGACGTATTGGTGTGCACCACCATCATCGAAAGCGGAATCGACATGCCAACCGTAAACACACTGGTGGTTGAGCGTGCCGACCTACTCGGGCTTGGACAGTTGCATCAAATTCGTGGACGCGTAGGCCGCAGTGGTTCGCGTGCATATGCATATCTGTTTCATCCGCGCGACAAAGTGTTGTCCGAAGACGCATACGAGCGCTTGAAAACCATCGGTGAAGCAACCGAATTAGGAAGCGGTTTCAAAATTGCCATGCGCGACTTAGAAATTCGTGGTGCAGGAAACATGTTGGGCGAAGCACAAAGTGGCCACATCGCAGCCGTTGGTTACGACTTGTACTGCCAGCTAGTAACGGAAGCAGTTTCGGAGATGAAGGGTGAAGACGTTCCGCCAATTGTTCCAGAACTCAAGCTCGATGTTGCCACCAATGCGTACTTGCCTACCGACTACGTGTCGAAGGAAGAGTCTCGCCTCGATGCCTACCGCAGGCTTGCAGCAGTCACGAAACAAACTGACGTCGCCGATATTCGCGATGAATGGATTGACCGCTATGGCCCACTGCCCGAAGCAGCACTTGCACTCATTCGCGTTGGAGAGTTGCGAGCTGAATGTCATCGAGTTGGTCTTCGCGAACTCGTTGTTGCTGACGGCAGAGCGCGTTTACTGCCCGTTTCACTGAAGGCAAGCCAACAAATGCGTCTGACTCGAATTGCAAAGAGCAGCGAATGGAATGAGCAGACCAAACAACTCAATGTCACGCTTCCCCGTGCCCCACAAGGCAAACAAGCAGATACAGGAACCGTTGACTATTTGGTGTCGTTCCTGCAGGAACTCTTTGACGACAACTAGGCTTTACCAAATGTCACGCACCTCCCGTAAGTCTGTTCGTTCACTCGCTTTTTCATGCGTTGCAATGATTTCTCTCGCAAGCTGCGGTGGAAGTTCAAAAAATGATGCTGCGTCAGTTGATGGTTCTGTAATTGCAAAAACAACACTTGAAACAGCACTCACTCAGCTTTCGGACGCAGGCCAGATCGAGCTCGAAAACGGCGTTGTGCCAATGGATGCAGTGCGCTCGGTACTTGCCGCCATTATTCGCGGTGAAGCAACCAAACTCGTACTCGAGCAGTACAACGTGACGGTTACCGACGCAGACACCAAAGCGGTGATTGACCAAATTTCACAAGATGCCGGTTACGACACCTTGGGCCAAGACTTGAAAGACCTCATCATTGGGCTGAATAGCGGAGACCTCGCACTCACGCGAGTGAAAGCACCTTCCGAAGCCGACCTTGAAAAGATGTACAACAAAGCGCCTGCATCTGTTGGTGCAATGTGTGCTCAACACATCTTGGTAGAAGATGAAGCAACTGCAAATGAAGTCATTGAAAAACTGAACGACGGCGGCGACTTCAAGAAACTTGCTGGCGAGTACAGCACCGAGCCAAACGCGGCAACGACTGGTGGAATCCTTGGCTCAGCCGACGGAGATTGCATTGCCCTTTCCGATTACCAATCACAATTTGACTCAGCGTTTACCGCTGGTGCGCTCACTGCAGCAGTTGGTGTTCCAACCGGTCCTGTGAAATCTAGCTTTGGCTACCACGTCATCATGATTCGCCCATTCGCCGATATCAAGGCATCGCTTGTTCTCATGATGTCAAAGTCTCCTGGAATGTTGTTGATGTCAGGCGTACTTGCAACACGTGATGTAATCATTGCGTCTGAGTACGGTCGCTGGGACACAGCAACCGGAAAAATCACCGACCTGTAAATTGCATACGACATGAGCAATCGCACTTCGGTTGGTCGCGTCGTCATTGTTGGTTTAGGGCCAGGCCCGCGCAACACGGTTACTGAAGCAACGCTGCAAGCAATTGCATCGATTCCGCATCAATTCGTTCGCACCAGGAAACACCCGACCGCAGACTTGCTTCCTAGTGCACAGAGCTTTGATCATCTTTACGAATCGCTGCCAACGTTTGACGATGTCTATGCAGCAATTACTGAAACCCTGATTGCCGCCGCAAACGAACACGGCGAAGTGCTGTACGCGGTGCCAGGTTCTCCGTTACTTCTTGAAACAAGCGTGACGCAACTTCGCGCAGACACACGAATTGAAGTTCACGTTCTGCCAGCCATGAGTTTTCTCGATCTTGCATGGGAAGCACTCGGCATCGACCCTGTGAATGCAGGAGTTCGATTGATTGACGGCCATCGTTTTGCAGCAGAAGCAGCCAATGAGCGTGGGCCACTGCTTGTTGCTCAAGTGCATGCCGACTGGGTGCTGTCTGATGTGAAGTTGTCATTCGATGAAGCAGTTGGTGACGAGCCAGTTGTTCTGCTTCATCATCTTGGACTTCCCGATCAACGGGTTGAACACACCACATGGCAAGACCTCGACCGCGTGCTTCCTGCCGACCACCTCACCACGCTGTACATACCTCAGCTTGCTCAGCCCATCGCTGGTGAAATGGTGAGGCTTCACCAGCTTGCGCGCACGCTGCGCGAGCAGTGCCCATGGGATATAGAGCAAACACACCAATCACTCATCAAGCACCTGCTTGAAGAGACATACGAAGTAGTTGACGCCATCAATGAACTTGATGCGGAAAATCCAACTACCGACGATGCGCTCATTGAAGAACTTGGCGACCTGTTGTATCAAGTGGAGTTTCACGCCACGATTGCCGAGCAGGAAGGCAGATTCACACTTGCCGATGTTGCGCGCTCCATTCACGACAAGCTGGTGCGCCGACACCCACACGTGTTCGGCGACGCTGTTGCCGACAGCGCGAACGACGTGGTGAGCACGTGGGACGAAGTGAAGCGCCAAGAGCGACTATCCAATGACGCGAAGTCCGACTCCGTGTTCAGCGGTGTTGCCAAAGCAGCACCTTCGCTGTCGTATGCAACAAAGTTGCAAAAGCGTGCCGCCGATGTTGGGTTCGATTGGCCAAACGCCGATGGCGCGTTCGACAAGATCCGTGAAGAGTCAGCCGAAATCCGTGACGCCATAGGTCAACAAGCCGACCCAGAAGCGGTGCGCATGGAGCTTGGCGATTTGCTGTTCAGTGTGGTCAATTTGTCTCGCCATTTGGGACACGATGCCGAGACAGCGCTACGAGAAGCCAGCGACAAGTTCCGCGCTCGTTTTGAACACGTTGAGGCACTCGCACTTGAGCGCAACATTGACTTACACGCTGTCGACCTTGCCACGCTTGACGCACTGTGGGGTGAGGCCAAAGCACGGAAGTGAACGTGAATTCGTGCGCTGACTAGCGTGTAGTCATGAGCACAATCAAGCAAGTAGTTGGTCGCGAAGTTTTGGACTCGCGTGGAAATCCAACCGTTGAAGTTGAAGTCACTTTGCAATCTGGTGCGCGCGGACGAGCAATTGTTCCATCAGGTGCATCTACTGGCGAACATGAAGCCGTTGAGCTTCGCGATGGTGGCACTCGCTACTTGGGCAAGGGCGTGCAAAAAGCTGTTGGCAATGTGAACGGACCAATTGCCACTGCGTTAGTTGGCGCAGATGCATCGAGCCAACAAGCAGTTGACGAATTGATGCTGTCTCTGGATGGCACTCCGAATAAATCAAAACTAGGTGCGAACGCAATTCTTGGTGCAAGCCTTGCTAACGCCCATGCTGTGGCCAACGAACGCGGACTTCCGTTGTACAAGTCAATTGGCGGCGACTCTGCATGCGTATTGCCGGTTCCGATGTTGAACGTATTGAATGGCGGCGCACATGCCGACAACAACGTGGACTTGCAGGAGTTCATGGTCATGCCAATTGGCGCGTCATCGTTTTCTGAAGCGTTGCGCTGGGGCGTAGAGACGTACCACACGTTGAAATCCATCTTGCATAAGCGCAAGATGGCAACTGCAGTTGGCGACGAAGGTGGATTCGCACCAAACCTCGCAAGCAACGAAGAAGCGATTGCAATCTTGGTGGAAGCAATTGAGAAAGCAGGATTCACTCCTGGAAAAGATATTTCCATTGCACTCGACCCAGCAATGAGCGAGTTGTTCAAAGATGGCAAGTACCACCTTTCAGGTGAAGGAAAAGTTTTGACGAGCGATGAACTCGCATCGTGGTGGGACATGCTTGCCAGCAAATACCCAATCGTGTCCATTGAAGACGGAATGGCAGAAGACGACTGGGCCGGATGGTCAACACTCACCCAAAAACTTGGCAACAAGATTCAGCTTGTTGGCGACGACCTGTTTGTTACCAACGTGTCGCGGCTGCAACGCGGCATCACCGAACATGTTGCTAACAGCGTGTTGGTGAAGGTGAACCAAATTGGAACCTTGACCGAAACGCTGAACACCATTTCCCTCGCAACGAGCAATAAGTACACCAGCGTGATGAGTCATCGCAGCGGAGAAACCGAAGACTCCACCATTGCCGACCTTGCCGTGGCAACAAACTGCGGTCAGATCAAAACTGGTGCTCCAGCACGCAGTGACCGTGTTGCTAAATACAACCAACTACTCCGAATTGAACAAGAGCTTGGACCTAAAGCCCAGTTCATGGGCAAGGACGCTCTCGCACCACGCAAGTAACCAGCCGAACAGAAGAGATGACGCAATTCAGTCATCGCTGAAGGCCAGAATAGGGGGATGGCAACCACCGAGATTCGACTCGTTCGCAGTCGCAAACTCCGTTTGGCCAGCACCCCCCTCGCCATTGCCGTCATCGTTGCACTCGTCGTTTCCATGTCGGTGTTTCCAGTTCGTTCGTATATCAATCAACGCAATCTCATCGCGCAAAAAGAAATTGAATTCGCACAATACGAAGATGTCATCGAAAACCTGCAAGACCAGGTGACCTACCTGAAAACAGAGGCTGGTTTACAGGAAGCCATTCGCACCCAACTTGGCTACCTTCGCTTCGATGAGCGCCGCCTCCCAATGATGGAAATGCCGGCACTGTCTACGGCTCTTCCAGAGCGCTGGCCGTACACCATTGTTTCCACCATGTTGTTAGTACGCAGTCTTGAATCTGCGAAAAAGGCTGCCCAGGGCGAAATTTCCCTACAGCCGTTTACCCCCTAACCTGTCGTCAGACAGAGCGATAGGAGATTTTGTGGCTGGAAGCATTCTTGGTAACCGCGTACTCCGCAAAGAGGACCCGAAGTTCCTCACCACCGGTGGTGTGTACGTAGACGACCTCAACAGCGAACCACTTCTTGTTGGCGCACTGCATGCAACCTTTGTTCGTTCCACTGTTGCTCACGCCAACATTACGAGCATCGATATTGCTGATGCACTTGAGTCTCCTGGCGTTGTCGCTATTTACACCGCTGCAGATTTGAATCTTCAACCAGTGTCGGCCACCTTTAACCCAATGGCCAAGCGCACGCTGCTCGCAAGCAACAAAGTTCGCTACGTAGGCGAACCAGTTGCTGTTGTTCTCACCAAACTTGCAAACCAAGGTGAAGACGCTGCTGAAAAGGTAATCGTCGACTACGACACTCTTGAAGTGTTGATCGACATTGAACAAGCAATGACCAGCACCACCCACATTTACGAGGAGTGTGGCAGCAACGTGGTGTTCGATAGCACTGCAATTGGCATGCCCGACAACACAGGCGATGCAATGTTTGCAGACTGTGAAGTTGTGGTGAAAGGTCGCTATGTAAACCAGCGAGTTGCACCATGCCCTCTTGAAGTTCGCGCATCTGCTGCAGCATGGGAAAGCGACGGTCGACTTATTCAGTGGATGTCCACGCAACACGCACAAGGCGCACGCGACACCATTCAATCTGCAAACGGACTTGAGGCTGGACAAATTCGCGTCATCACACCAGACGTTGGAGGTGGCTTCGGCGCAAAGATCGCCGCTTACCCAGAAGAACTTGTTCTTGGAGCGGTTGCAAAGAAAGCTGGCAAACCTGTTCGCTGGCTTGAAACACGCAGCGAATCCATGACCGCACTCGGCCACGGCCGTGCACAAATTCAGTACGTCACCATTGGTGGAACGAAAGCCGGAAAAGTAACCGCCTATCAAATGCACGTGTTGCAAGACTCCGGAGCATGGGTGGACCTTGGCGCAATCCTTGCCCCATTCATGACTCGCCCAATGGCGTCTGGCGTCTACGACATTCCAAAGATTGAAGTTCGCACCACATCGATTGCCACCAACACCACCCCAGTGGTTGCTTACCGTGGGGCCGGCCGACCAGAAGCGACCGCCGCAATTGAGCGTGCAATGGACATGTTTGCAGCCGAAATTGGCAAAGATGCAGCAGAAGTACGACGCATCAACCTCATTCCAAAGTTCCTTGAGCCACATGCAACGTCAATCGGTCAAACGTATGACGTTGGCGATTACGAAGAGTCGTTGAATCGCGTCCTGGCAGCAGCCGACTACACCAAACTTCGTGCAGAACAAGCAGCGCGTCGCGCAAGTGGCAGCGTGAAGCAACTCGGCATTGGCGTAAGCGTGTATGTGGAAATCACTGCAGGCTCAAGCGCTGGCGAGTCCGCAAAGATTGAAGTCACACAAGATGGTCGCGCAGTGGTGTACACCGGAACTTCGCCACACGGTCAAGGCCACGTCACTTCGTGGGCCATGATCGCATCTGATCAAACCGGAATTCCAATGGACAAGATCGATGTGGTGTGGGGCGATACCGACCTCGTGCCAAAGGGTGGCGGAACCATGGGTTCGCGTTCGCTTCAGCAAGGCGGCGTTGCAGTGCACGTTGCAGCAGGAGAACTGGTTGAGCAAGCTCGCAAGCATGCGGCACGACTGCTTGAAGCCAACGAAGAAGACGTGGTGTTCGACAAAGAGTCTGCTTCGTTCCACGTTACGGGTACGCCAGCAGTTGCAAAGTCGTGGGCAGATTTGTCCATTGCGTTGGCCAAAGATGGCGGCCTTATTCAGGAAACTGATTATGTTGCACAAGGCGCGACGTTCCCATTTGGTGCTCACGTCTCGGTCGTAGAAGTAGACACCGAAACTGGTCAAGTAAAAATGCTTCGCCACGTGGCATGCGATGACGCCGGCAAAGTGCTGAACCCGTTGTTACTTGAAGGACAGATTCATGGCGGCATTGCTCAAGGCGCAGCGCAGGCACTTCTTGAAGAAGTGCGCTACGACGGTGATGGCAACCCAATCACGTCAAACTTTGCTGACTATGCATTTATTTCTGCTGCAGAGTTGCCAAGTTTTGAAGTCATCCACATGGAAACCCCAACACCGCGCAACGTACTCGGCGCAAAGGGAATCGGTGAATCGGGAACGATTGGTTCGACCCCTGCAGTGCAATCTGCAGTAATTGACGCACTCGCCCACCTTGGAGTTCGTCATATCGATATGCCAACCACCGCAGAACGTGTGTGGTCAGAAATTCAAAAGCAGAAAGTAAAGGGCAACTGATGAAGATCAGCATTACTGTCAACGGAAAAGCGACTGAGCATGACGTTGAACCACGCACGCTTTTGGTTCACTACATTCGCGAAACATTGCAACTCACCGGCACAAACGTTGGCTGCGATACCTCAAGCTGTGGAGCATGCACCGTTCACCTCAATGGCGAAGCAGTGAAGAGCTGCACAATTCTGGCTGCACAGGCCGATGGCTACGCAGTAACCACCATCGAGGGCATGAGCAAAGACGGTGTGATGCACCCAATGCAACAAGCGTTCATGGAAAACCACGGCCTGCAATGCGGTTTCTGCACACCTGGAATGGTGATGGCAGCAGTTGGCTTGCTCAATGAGAACGCCAACCCAACCGAAGACGACATCCGCATTGGCCTTGAAGGCAACCTGTGCCGTTGCACGGGATATCACAACATTGTTCAATCCGTTCTTGCAGCGGCAAAGAAGTAAGGACCGATCATGATTCCTGCACAGTTTGATCTGAAGCGCGCATCGTCGGCAGCAGAAGCCATTTCACTCATTGGTGAATACGGCGATGAAGCAAAGTTGCTCGCCGGTGGACACAGCCTTATTCCATTGATGAAACTTCGCTTGGCGCAACCGAGCATGTTGATTGACATTGGTCGTATTACCGACCTCTCCTACATCAAAGATGCCGGAAACCACATTGCCATTGGTGCTCTTACCCGCCACATGGATGTTGAAAAGTCCGACATCGTGATTCAACACGTACCGCTACTCGCACATGCAGCAAGCCATGTTGGCGA
>CANKVI010000033.1 GCA_947487095.1 Acidimicrobiaceae bacterium
GCGCGACGGATGTAGCCCGCCCGAACCAAGAGGCGATGGCTCGGTACTTCTGCGTCGGCTGGATTGTCCCGCAGAGTGCGTACGAACAGGGTTGAGAGGCGTTGAACCACGTGCGAACCTTAGTTTACGGGGATATAATTTTTGATGTCCTTTGAAAGTCAGTGACTAAAAGGCGTGGGTTTCGACCCACGCCATTTGTTTTTTCTAGGGACGGTTTAGGCAGCGGTTTTGCCAACCTTGATGGAAATCGGGGGAGCGAAACCCTTGAGAGTAGGGAGAGGAGGTTGAACATGTCGGTTACCCGTGGAAGCGCTCAGTCGAGCCCTGTCATCGATCGTGTCACCGCCCTCATCAACCCCATCGTGTCCGACCTGGGTCTCGATTTGTATGACATTGAGTATTCGGGTGGAATCCTGCGCGTCGTTGTGGACACACAGCCTGGCGGCCCAGAAGGTGTCAGCCTCGACAACATCGCATTGATCACGCGCTTGGTTTCGCGCGAGTTTGATCACAGCGATCCAATTCCTGGTCGCTACACACTTGAAGTATCAAGCCCAGGTCTCGAGCGCACCTTGCGCGAGCCGCGTCACTTTCATCGCGAAGTGGGCAAAGTTATTGCCGTGAAATTGGAGACGCCACTCAATGGCGAACGTCGTGTGCAAGGCGATCTCATCGCTGCAACCGAAGTAGGAATCACCGTGCGTTTGGCGAACAAGGAAATGACGGAAGTGAACATTCCGTTTTCCATCATCGACCGCGCAAAAACAGTTTTCAATTGGGGTCCGGCACCAAAGCCTGGCTCAAAGAAATCAACAGGTTTAACGAAATCGAATGAAGACGGAGGCAATGCATCATGAGCAATCTTGATATGACAGAAGCAATTCGCATGCTCGCCGGAGATCGTGGCATCTCCGTTGACTCGTTATTGCAAGTGTTGGTAGAGGCACTGGCTACGGCGTACAAGAAGCGTCCTGGCGCAGCAGAAGAAGTCATTGTGGGTATCAACCCAGAAAACATGGACATCACGTTTACGGCATACGACGTAGACGACGATGGCAACTGGATCAATGAGCGCGATGACACGCCAAACAAATCCGACCTCGGACGCATCGCCGCACAGACATTCCGCCAAGTGATGAGCCAGCGCATCCGCGAAGTTGAACGCGATCGTAAGTTTGAAGAGTACGCAAACCGCGAAGGCGACATTGTGTCTGGCATTGTGCAAAAGACCGACACCAAGTACACCTTGCTTGACCTTGGTCGTGTAGAAGCATTATTGCCACAAGCCGAGCAAGTGCAAGGCGAAGTGCGCGAACCAAATGCACGTCTCAAGGCGTACATCGTGGAAGTTCGCAAGACTCCAAAGGGTCCACAAATTGTGGTCAGCCGCACGCACCCTGGTTTGATCAAGCGTTTGTTCGAGCTTGAGGTGCCAGAAATCGCCGATGGCGTTGTTGAAATTAAGGCTTGCTCACGCGAACCGGGTCAACGCACCAAGATCGCTGTCTGGTCAAACGATCACAACGTCGACCCGGTAGGTGCATGTGTTGGTGCTCGCGGTGGACGCGTACGCATGGTGGTTACCGAATTGCGTGGCGAAAAAGTTGACATCATTCCGTTCAGCGAAGATGTTCGCGACTTCATTGCAAAAGCAATGTCGCCTGCAAAAGTTACTGAAGTTCGTTTGAGTCCCGACGGCACACAAGCCGACGTCATTGTTCCGGACTTCCAGTTGTCACTTGCAATCGGCAAGATGGGCGTGAACGCAAACTTGGCTGCACGTCTTACCGGCGTACGTCTCGATGTGAAGAGTGAAACGCAAGCAGCAGAAGAAGGTGGTGGTTCATACGTTCCAACTTCAACTGATGCAGCAGCACCAGCAGCCGATTATGCAGAAGGTGAGTGGGTAACAAACCCAGACACGGGTGCAATGGAATGGCATGCAGCAGACGGTTCAGTCGTAAGCCAAGAGCAATGGGCAACCGACGCGGGTTCAACTTCAACAAACGAAACTGAGGCGTAGTACTTGGCAAAGATTCTGCGCGTTCATGAGCTCGCTAAAGAGCTCGGCATGACAAATCAAGAGACTCTTGATTTGTGTGGCAACTTGGGTGTTCCCGTTAAAAACCAATCATCAACCATGATTGAGCAACAAGCCGACCGCGTTCGCGCTCGTGCTGAACGCGATGGGTTGAAACGTGACGTTCAACCTGAAGAGCCAAAGCCGGTAAAGAAGGCCGCGAAGAAGGCCGCACCGAAAAAAGCTGCAGATGATGGAAGTGAAGAAAAGCCAGTAAAGAAGGCTGCAAAAAAAGCAGTTGCGAAGAAGGCACCTGCAAAGAAGGCTGCTGCAAAGAAAGCGCCTACGAAGAAAACTGAATCAGCAGATAATGCTGTCGATGAATCTGTAGTTGAGTCAACGCCGGCACCAGTTATTGAGTCACATGCAGCGCCGATCACCTCTGCTCGACCTGTAACCAGTTCATCGCCGTTCACTTCTGCACGACCAATTGTGAAGGCAGCACCTGTTGTCACATCAACGCCTGCACCAGCACCTGCTCCAACTTCGGCTCCGACACAGCAAAGCGATGCTGCTCCGCAAACTCCTCAAGCACCTTCTTCAAGTACGGCTCCTGCGCCGTCTGCTCCTCGTCCTTCGCAGCCACCGCGATTGGGTCCAAGTGGTCGTCCAATACCGCCACCTCCGGGTAGCGGTCGTCCAATTCCCCCTCCTCCTGGTCGTCCGGGTGGAGCTCCTGGCGCGGGTCGTCCTCCTGTAAGTGGACGTCCAGCGGGACCAGGTGCTGGAGCACGCACCGGTCGTATTCCTGCGAGCGCACTTGGTCGCGGTCCTGTAGGTACTGGTGGGCCAATGCGTCCATCTGGCCCTGGCACACGCGGACCTGGTGGTCCTGGTGGTCCCGGTGGCGGTCGTCCTGGTGGTCCCGGTGCTGGTCGTCCGAGTGGCGGACCAGGTCGTTCTGGTGGTCCTGGCGCTGGTCGTCCCGGTGGCGGCTTTGGTGGTCCTGGTGGGCCTGGTGGTGGTCGTCCCGGTGGTGGTCCTGGTGGGCCTGGTGGTGGTCGTCCCGGTGGCGGACCTGGCGGTCGCGGTAACGGTCAACGCCGTTCACCAAAGAAGAAGTCCCGTGCTCGTCGTCGTCAAGACTTCGATGAAATGTTGCCACAGGCAACCACGTCGTATTCGCAAAGCAACGCTCCAGTTCCTGAGGGCGTTGTCATTATCGAACGTGGCTCATCGGCGCAAGAGTTTGCACCAAAGTTGAATCGCACGTCAGCAGACGTGGTTCGTTATCTCATGGAGCACGGCGAAATGGTTACAGCAACCATGACGCTTGCCGACGAGCAAATGGAATTGTTCGCGCTTGAAGTTGGTGCAGAAATTTTGTTGGTCGATCCGGGTCAGCAAGAAGAAATGGAATTGCAAGCGCTGTTCGATGACTCGGATGACGACACTCCAGAGCTTCAGCAACCACGTTCACCGATCATTACGGTGATGGGTCACGTTGACCACGGTAAAACTACGTTGCTCGACCGCATTCGTTCAGCAAACGTTGTTTCTGGTGAAGCTGGTGGAATCACTCAGCACATTGGGGCGTATCAGGTGGAAAAGGATGGCAAGTCCATCACGTTCATCGACACACCAGGTCACGCTGCGTTCACCAAAATGCGCGCACGCGGTGCTCAAGTCACCGACATCGTTGTATTGATGGTTGCTGCAGACGACGGTGTGATGCCTCAAACCATTGAAGCTATTAGCCACGCTCGCGCGGCTGAAGTACCAATCGTTGTTGCCATTAACAAGATTGACAAAGACAACGCCGATGTTCCACGTGTTATGGCGCAGTTGGCCGAAAACGAACTCACACCTGAAGCATGGGGTGGCGAAACCATCGTTGTGGAAATGGCTGCACAGAGCGGTCTTGGTGTTGACGACCTGCTTGAGCAACTCAGTGTTGTTTCAGAAGTTGGCGAGCTCACTGCAAACCCAACGGGCCGCGCAAAGGGCATTGTGCTCGAAGCTCAGCTCGACATTGGTCGCGGTCCTGTAGCCACGATTTTGGTCGACAAGGGAACCCTAAAAGTCGGCGATCCAATCGTTGCCGGCGCAGCATGGGGCAAAGTACGTGCGCTCATTAACGACAAGGGTCAGCAAATCAAAGAAGCTGGTCCTTCAACTCCTGTGCAGGTGCTTGGACTCAGTGCGGTTCCGGGAGCTGGAGACGAGTTCCGCGCAGCACCAAACGAGAAGACTGCTCGCACGGTCGCCGAATCTCGTGAACAGCGTTACCGCACGATGAACCAACGTGGCGATGCGCGTGTTCAGCGTGGTGTGAAGTTAGAAGACATCTTCACTCAAATTCAGGCCGGCGAAGTTGCAACCTTGAATGTCATCATCAAATCAGACGTTCACGGTTCGCTCGAGGCTGTAACAGAAAGCTTGCGCAAGCTCGAAAGCGACGAAGTTCGTGCAGCGTTTGTACACCGCGCTGTTGGTGCAATCACTGAAAACGATATTGCGCTTGCCGCTGCAACTAATGCAACGTTGATTGGTTTCAATGTGCGTCCAGACCGCAAGGTTCGCGACTTGGCCGAGGCTGAAGGTGTAGAAATTCGTACCTACGAAATCATCTACAAGCTCATCGAAGACATCGAAAAGGCCATGAAGGGCATGCTCGCGCCAGAGTTTGAAGAAGTGGTCACTGGCGAAGCAGAAGTGCGCGAAGTTTTCAAGTCGCCAAAGGTTGGCGCTATCGCAGGTTGCGTGGTTCGCACGGGTGTTATTACTCGTGGTTCGAAGGTTCGCTTCTTGCGTGACGGAACAATCATTTGGAAGGGCGCAATTCAATCGTTGCGTCGTTTCAAAGATGACGTTCGTGAAGTTCGAGAAGGTTTCGAATGTGGTCTCAGCTTGTCTGACTTCCAAGATTTGAAGCAGGGTGACCTCATCGAAACGTATGAGTTGCGCGAACTAGCTCGCGACTAACACAACCTGCGCGACTAAGGTCTAGGCATGGCCGCAGATCTTGAGTTCTATTTCGATCCAGTTTGTCCTTGGGCATGGATCACGTCGCGCTGGGTGACCAATGTTCAGCAACTTCGCAACTATGAAGTTTCGTGGAAGTTCATCAGCCTGCGAATGGTGAACGCCGAGCGTGGTTACGCAGGTAACTCGGTGTACGAACAGGTCCACAACGCGGGCCTTGCTGGTCTTCGTGTTGCCAGCGCCGCCCGCGCACAAGGCGGAAACGCAAGTGTTGCCGCTGTGTACACGGCGTTGGGAAATGCGATCCATATTGGTGGTCGCCGGGAAGAACTGGTGAACGATCCGAAATCGTTCTTTTTATCAATCGTTGCTGATGCCGGATTGCCAGCGGAAGTTGCCTCCGCGTACGAAGACTCGACACACGATGAAGTCATTCGTTACGAGACAGAAGCAGCTCTCAGCCGCACAGGTAAAGACGTGGGAACACCAATTCTTACCTTTAACCCAAAGTCTGCAAATGAAGCCAGCTTGTTCGGGCCAGTGATCTCGAAGGCTCCGAAAGGCGATGAGGCGATGAAGTTGTGGGATGCAGTGCGGACCATTGCTGAATCTGGCGTTGCGGAAATCAAGCGCTCGCTTCGTGCCGCACCACAGTTTGATTAGAAGACAAGATGAAAGTCGTTTACACCGAAGCGCATTTGGGTCATAACCCACAAGAAGAGATTGCAGAGTCTGGGTCGCACTCACCGCACGAACACACAGCTCGCGCCGAAAATATTCGCGAGGTGTTGCAGGCCGACCAGTCCATGCAGTTTCTTGCACCAACGCAATGGGGCGTTGACCCGATTAACGCTGTTCATAACCCTGGCTTGAACAATTTTCTCAACACCGCGTGGGTCGATTATCAGCGCGAAGTTCGTCCAAGCAGGGAAGTGGTTCCAGACTTTTTCTATCGCCCGTCCATGCGTGAAGCCATGTCGCAACTGGAAGAGCCAACTGCAGCAAATGCTCGTCTTGGCTGGTGGTGTTTCGAGACCACGACGCCAATTACGCAGGGTTCGTACGATGCGGCGCGTGGTGCCGTAGATACTGCGCTTACTGCAACGCAGATGGTGCTGAGTGGAGACAGGTTTTCGTACGGGTTGTGTCGTCCACCAGGACATCATGCAACAACCGACTTGTACGGCGGGTACTGCTTTTTCAATAACGCTGCTGTTGCGGCTCACTACGTGGCGTCAACAACGGGTGCAAAAGTGACCGTGCTCGATGTGGATTATCACCATGGCAATGGCACACAGCAAATCTTCTACGGTCGCGATGACGTGCAGTACGTTTCGCTTCACGGCGACCCACGTCGTGCATACCCATACATCACCGGATTTGCAGACGAACTGGGTGAGGGCAAAGGCCGCGGTTCGACCACCAATATTCCGCTTGCTGCAAAAACCGATGACGACATGTTTCTTGCCGCGCTCGACAGGTCATGCGAAGCAGTTGAATCTTTTGGTCCTTCGTTGCTCATCGTGTCGTTAGGTCTCGATACGTATGTCACCGATCCAATTTGCGATCTAGCTGTAACTCGCGACGGTTTTGCTCGCAGCGGAGCTCGGGTGCGCGGACTGAACTTGCCAACTGTGGTGTTGCAAGAAGGCGGCTACGACTTGGTGAACCTTGGCTTCAACGTGCAGGCGTGGCTGCACGGGCTTGAGTCATAACGACTGAAGTCTGCTCAATAACTTTTGCGGCGAGCCGTTGCACTGTTCCAGTTCATCGGCGTCAAGAACAAGGTGAATACCAGACTGATTTCTACCAAGAACAATTGGGTACTTCCCATTGGCTGCTTGCGTGACATCTTGCGGCGCATCGTTGATGTGAAAAGTGGTGAACGGAATTGGTAGCGCAGACTCGCACTCTTGCCACTCTGCTCGTTTTGTAAACAGTCCATGCGTTATGTCGCAAAGCGAGCAATGACGTCGGCCCAAACGGGCGCCAATCCAGTATGAAACCTCACCCAATACTGTTGATTCGGCGTTGTACACACCGATGAATTCGCTGAATTGACTGGAAGATTCAGTCATGGTTTGCACCGGTCGCTGCAATAGCGAACCTGCTCCCAATCTTTTGCCCATTTCTTACGCCACTCAAACGGGCGGTTGCAGGTCGCGCAAGTTTTCGGGGTGAAACCGTTCTTGGTCTGGGCGACACGACTCATATCTGTGCAGAGTAATTCATGGTCACGCCCATTGCTTTACGCTGAAGCTATGAGTTTGCCGACAATTTGGGTCTTCGGCGACCAACTGAACCGCGGAATCGGCGCGCTGGCTGGTGCATCACCGCTAACGCATCGGTTGCTGTTCATTGAATCAACTTCAAAAATTGCATCGCGTAGATGGCACATTCAGCGCGCCCATTTCATCGTGGCTTCTATGCGCAAGTTTGCCAATGAATTGCGAACTGAAGGTTTTCACGTTGATTACCGTTTTGCTCATTCAATGCGTGAAGGGTTTGATTCACACGTACTTGAATTTCAACCCACCGAAGTAGTCGCTACCGAGCCGAATAGCTATGGTGCTCGCCGGTTGGCCGAGGGGCTTGGAGTGCGAACCGTTCCTTCAAATCAATTTCTCTGTCATCCCGATGATTATCAAACGTTTCTCGGATCTCGAAAGTTGATCAAGATGGAGGACTTCTATCGCTGGCAACGCAAGCGCCTGAATGTGTTGATGGACGGCGATGAACCATTGGGTGGTCGATGGAATTTCGACGATGAGAATCGCCAGCCTCCGCCAAAAACCGGGCAGGATCGCTGGCCCGATCCTGAACGATATGAATTAGATGAAGTAGACCGAAGTGTTCTTGAGTCTGTGCAGAAGCATTGCTTTGGCAGGTTGCCTGAAGGTCAGTGGGCGACCACTCGGGAAGGCGCGCTTGCTCGTCTGCGAAACTTTGTCGATCAGGTGCTGCCAATGTTTGGTGAACATGAAGACGCCATGCTGAAATCCAACTGGCACCTTGCGCATTCGTTGCTGTCGCCGTATCTCAATGTTGGCCTGCTGCTGCCTGTGGAAGTCGCGAGTGCTGCAGAGACTGCATTTCAAGAGGGAAAAGTTCCAATAAATTCAGCAGAGGGGTTCATTCGGCAAATCATTGGCTGGCGCGAATACATCTGGAACTGTTACTGGCAGTGGATGCCTGAATACTCACAGATGAATGCGCTCGGTGCAAACAAAGATCTTCCACCAATGTTTACTGACCCTGCAAAAACATCAATGGCGTGCATGAAGTCGGTGCTCACCGGGGTGAATGAGCGGTCATACTCTCATCACATAGAACGTCTCATGGTGCTCGGCAACTTTGCGCTCATTGCAGGTATTAATCCGCAGCAGTTCACACGTTGGATGTGGAACAGCTACATTGATGCCGCCGAATGGGTCATGGTTCCCAATGTGATCGGCATGTCGCAATATGCAGACGGGGGAATGCTCGCGACAAAGCCTTATGCGAGTGGTGGCGCGTATATCGATCGCATGAGTGATCACTGCAAAGGTTGTGTGTATGACCGAAAGAAGCGCACGGGTGACGACGCGTGCCCGTTCACTGTGCTGTACTGGGATTTCTTCTTGCGCCACCAAGAGCGGTTTGTGAAGAATCCGCGTGTTGCACGCCAGGTTCGCGCAGCCCAACAACTGCAGGACAGTGAAGAGTTACAGGTTGTTGCGGCTGCAATGATGAAAAAGATGGATTCAGGAACGATCTAAATCGACTTGAGGTCGTGAATCACCTGTGTCCAGCGCGCAGGGTCACTTGAATACGGCGCATAGAAGCTCAACCGGTCAATTACGTCGCCATATCGCTTGTTCAGTTCTGGAGCGATCTGTTCTGGTGGTCCGACAACTGCGAATGTGTTCAATATTTCGTCGGTAATCAGATTTCCCATTTCTTCCCATTTGCCCACTTTGGAAAGCGAATTCAACTGGCCCTGCAGTTCTCCCCATCCATGCAGTTCAAGAACTCCGCTATATGCGGGGGTGCTTCCATAAAACGCAATTTGCTGACGAGTCCCAGCCGCCGCGGAGTTCATTTCTTCGTTGTTCGAACCTGTCACGACAAAACTTGGGCCGACAATTTCAAAATCGTCCATGGTCTTGCCAGCTTTTGCTCGACCTCGCACCAAAGCGGGAAGCGTTACCTCGCGGAGGTAGCGCTCGGTGGTGAAGCCATGGCAGATGAACCCGTCACACACTTCGCCTGCAACCTCGGTCATCAGTTCGCCAACGCCAGCAAGAAAGATTTTTGGAACCCCAAAGTTTCCTAAGTCGCGCTTGTCTGGAGTGAAGAACGGCGTCATCAATGTGTGGGTGTAAAACTCACCACGAAACTGCAGCGGTTCACCGGTAAGCCAAGTTCCCCAAATGGCCCGTATCGCCTGAATCATTTCGCGCATTCGCGGAGCAGGGTGGCTCCATTCCATGCTGAATCGCTTGGTGATATGTGGCTTTATCTGGCTGCCGAGCCCCAAGATGAATCTGCCCTGGGAGTACGACTGCAAGTCCCAGCCAATGTTTGCCAAGGTCATCGGATTACGTGCAAAGGCAACTGCAATGGATGTGCCAATCTCAAGTTTCGACGTATGCTCGGCAGCCAACAACAACGGAAAGAACGGGTCGTGTGCGGTTTCTGCGGTCCACCCACCTGAGTA
>CANKVI010000034.1 GCA_947487095.1 Acidimicrobiaceae bacterium
GTTACGCCAGTTGCATCACTGGCCAAGTCGATCATGCGGGCTTTGCGCCATGGCTGTGCCAAGTCAAATTCGTTGCCTTGAATGACCACGGTGGTGGAGCCGCGTGCATCGCGTGAAGCATTGGTAATCAGTTCTTCGGTCAGTGCCATTACTTCGGTGTAGTCACCAAATGCTTGGTAGCTCTCCATCATGGTGAACTCAGGGTTGTGGCGCGTTGAAATTCCTTCGTTGCGGAACACGCGGCCAATTTCAAATACGCGCTCCATTCCGCCAACAATGAGGCGCTTCAAGTGCAGTTCAAGCGCAATGCGCAAGAACAACTGCATGTCAAGCGTGTTGTGGTGCGTAAGGAATGGGCGAGCGTGTGCTCCGCCTGCTTCCATGTGCAGCACTGGCGTTTCCACTTCAATGAACTTGTTGTCGTGAAGTGTTTTGCGGAAGCTGGCAATAGTGGCGTGACGAATTTCAAACGTGCGTCGTGCCTCTTCGTTAATGATCAAGTCGGCGTAGCGCTGGCGGTAGCGCGTGTCCACGTCGGTAAGTCCGTGCCACTTGTCGGGAAGGGGTCGCACTGCCTTCGACAACAATTGTGCACTCTCCACCTTGATGGACAGTTCGCCTTTACGCGTCGTCATCACTAAACCCGTTACGCCCACCCAGTCGCCAAGGTCGAGTTCGTTGATTTCGTCAAACTCGTTGTCACCAACAACTGATTTCGAAACAAACAATTGAATATCACTCGCGCGGTCGCGAATTGTGCAAAAGATGAGTTTGCCCTGGTCGCGCTTCAACAAAATTCGTCCGGCAACGGTGACGCGTGCTTCGGTCTCCGTTCCTGCTTCAAGATGGCCGTGTTGTTCGCGAATTTCGCCAAGGCTGTGCGTCCGATCGAAGCGATAGGGGTACGGGTTTACTCCTGCTGCACGCATGGCGTCAATGCGGTCTAAACGACGTGTGCGCTCTGCGGCAAGTCCGCTTGCTGCGGCCTCTGGTGTTGGGGCAATTTCTTCGTTGTCAGGCACGCTTGTCACGCACACAAACTAGTCGCGCGGCTGGTTTAGCGCTTATTCAATTACGACGAGGATGTCGCCAGAACCCACCTTGTCGCCAACTTTTACGTTGACTTTGGTGACTTTTCCTGCCTTTTCAGCAGTGATCTGGTTTTCCATCTTCATTGCTTCAAGTACCACTACCGAATCGCCGACCGCAACGACTTGGCCAACTTCAACGGTTACTTTCACGATGGTTCCCTGCATTGGTGCAGCAACATCGCCGCTGTTTGCAGCGCCACCCGAACCGCCCGAGCCACGTGTTGGCTTGTTCGACTTCTTCACGGGGCCACTTGCAAACTCTGGCACCCACATCTTCACGTCAAAGCGCTTGCCGTTCACTTCAATAGTCGTGGCGCGCTCTACAAGACCTTCGTCATTCGTTGCAGTTCCGCCTGCGCTGCTGACCAAGCCCGACAAGTCGAGTGTTTCTTCTACCCACTTGGTGCTGTGCGTTACAGCAGAGAAGTCTGGGTGACGAAGAATTGCGAGGTCTGCGGGAATAGTGGTGTGTACGCCTTCAATCACCATTTCGTCGAGTGCGCGAATGGTGCGAGCAATTGCGGTGTCGCGGTCTTTGCCCCACACAATCAACTTGCCAACCAAGTTGTCGTAGTACTGGCTTACGGTGTCGCCGGCTTCGTATCCGCCGTCGAAACGTGTTCCAAAACCATCTGGTGTTGTCAGCTTGGTAATGGTTCCAGGTGATGGAAGGAATTTTCCTGCTGTTGGGTTTTCTGCGTTAATGCGAACTTCAATGCCGTGTCCGTTACGACGAGCGGCAACTTGCTTCTGCGTCATTGGCAACTTCTCGCCACTGGCAACACGAATTTGCCATTCCACCAAGTCAATTCCCGTAATCACTTCGGTAACAGGGTGTTCCACCTGCAGTCGAGTGTTCATTTCAAGGAAGAAGAAGTCGTTGTCTTGGAAAATGAATTCAACAGTTCCTGCGTTGTAGTAGCCAACTGCTTTGGCAGCCTTCACCGCTGCTTCGCCCATTGCTTCTTCAACACCATCAGGTAGTCCCGGTGCTGGGGCTTCTTCAATCAGTTTTTGGTGACGACGTTGCGCCGAGCAGTCGCGTGTGGAAACCCACACCACGTTGCCGTGCTTGTCACCAACAAGTTGCACTTCAATGTGGCGCGGCCAGGTGAGGTAGCGCTCAACATAAATTTCGTCGCGACCAAAGAATGCTTTCGACTCGCGTTGTGCAGAGTCCATGGCTTCTTGTACTTGGTCTGAGGATTGCACCACTTTCATGCCGCGTCCGCCGCCACCGAATGCAGCCTTAATTGCTACTGGCCAACCAAATTCATTTCCGAAGTCTTGAATTTCTTTTGCCGTGGTAACGAACTCGGTGGTGCCAGGAACAATTGGTGCACCACCGCGTAGTGCTGCTTTACGTGACGAAACTTTGTCGCCCATTTCCACAATGGCTTCTGGTGGAGGACCGATGAAGGCAACTCCCATTTCGGTTATGGCGCGAGCGAAGTCTGCGTTTTCCGAAAAGAATCCGTATCCAGGGTGTACGCCGTCTGCACCGCTCTTGCGAATGGCGTCAAGAATTGCTTCGGTGTTCAGATAACTCTCGGCTGCAGTTTGTCCACCAAGTGCGTATGCCTCGTCGGCAAGTCGTACGTGCAATGCGTTGCGATCCAGTTCTGAGTACACGGCAACGGTGGCGATGCCCATTTCGCGAGCGGTTCGAATGACTCGAACGGCAATCTCGCCACGGTTAGCAATGAGGATTTTCTTTAGCACGAGGGTCTATCTTTGCCTAATGGGCATCACCAAAGCCAACCAACCCCACTCCAATGAGCATTGGCCCAATGGGTGGTGGGTTACACGGGTTGCCGAAACAGGCAGCACGAACACCGATTTGGTGAAGCTGGGCGCCGTTGGGGCAAAACACCACAGTGTGCTGATGGCCGATTTTCAGTCGGCAGGCAAGGGTCGCCTCGATCGCACATGGGTTGCCGAGCCTGGCGCAAACCTGTTGGTGTCGTTGTTGTTTCGCACTAACGAAACACAAGAACGTCCGTTGCATCAGTTCACGCAGATAGTTGGTATGAGTGCAGCTCGCGCATGCCAACAACTCACGGGCGTGTTGCCAGATATGAAGTGGCCAAATGATTTGCTCATTGACAATAAAAAGGTGTCGGGAATTCTGGCGCAAGGTGCGCTTGGTTTCGTCGTTGTCGGAATTGGCGTGAACGTAAATTGGGCGCCACCTGATGCAATGTCGTTGGCGCAAGCTGCACCAAGCAGCACAACGACACCTGTTGCATTGTTGAACAACATGTTGAGTTTGATCGACGAACTTGAAGGGCTTTCAGCAGAGCAATTGCATGAGCAGTATTCGGCATCGCTTGCAACGCTTGGTCAAGCGGTGCGAGTGGAATTGGCAACGGGCAACATTGTTGAAGGACGAGCAATTGAAGTGCAATCAGATGGCCGGTTGGTCGTGCTTGATGACTGTGCAATCTCACACCACATCGACACGGGAGATGTGGTTCATTTGCGTGCGCAATAACGACTACCGTTTCGTGCAGTGAGCGAACTAACTTTCCAACCGCGCGTAAAGAAAACGTGGCCTCATTCGCTCGCAACTGTGGCACTTGTTGCTCTTGCGGTGTCTCTGTTTGGCGCGGTGGGCGTGGTGCGTGCGGTAAACGCAGACCTCGACACAGTGAAGCGCGAGGAAATTGCAACGACGGCATTGTCGCCACCCGATGCAGAGTTTGAAAACTATTTGTTCGTTGGTTCGGACTCGCGCGTTGGTGCAGACCCAAGCGATGCCGACTACGAAAATGTTGGCGACGCAGGAGACATTGGTGGACAACGCAGTGACACGCTGATGGTGTTGCATTACGTGAAGCGCACGGGAACGGTCTCGCTCATGTCAATTCCGCGTGACCTCTGGGTTGCTATTGGCAACGGCGAAAATGAGCAGCGCATCAATACTGCGTATCAAGAAGGCACCGATGTGTTAGTGCGCACGGTGCAACGCGCCCTCAATATTCCTATCCATCACTACGTAGAAATCGACTTTCAGGGTTTCAAGCGAATTGTTGAAGCAGTCGGTGGCGTAAACGTGTGTGTTGAATACCCGTCGCGTGACAAACACACGGGTTTGTTTATGAGGGCGGGTTGCTCAACTCTCGATGGAGTTGAGGGGCTTGCATACGCGCGCAGTCGTTTCTTTGAGCAAAAAGTTGATGGCGAATGGGAGCTCGACGGTTCATCCGACATTGGTCGTTCGGCTCGCCAGCGCGGGTTTGTTCAGGCTCTTGCCAAGAGCGCAGTACTTGGTGTTTCCGGCAATCCATTTACAGCGGGCGATGTATTGAAGGGTGGATTGTCGGCTGTTGTTGTGGACACCAATTTGGATCTCATTGAGTTTGCGAAGAAGTTGCGTCCTGCCGCGGGAGGGAACATTGCGTCGTTCCCACTCGACGTATATGGCGACATGGTGGGAAGTAATTCGGTATTGAAGTTAGGTAAAGGCGCAGATGAGCTAATTGCGTTCTTCAACGGAACTGGTCCGCGACCGCAACTGAACCCCTAAGGCCTCAGCTTCAACTGCTTCGGCAACCTTGTTGCCCTGCATGAAATCGCAACCCAACAACTTCAGGCGTTGCTTTTGATCTTCGGTCGTCACCCATTCGGCAACAACGCTCATATTCAGTGAGTGCGCAAGCTGAATGATGGAGCGAACAATTGGGTCGTCTCCACCGTGTTGGCCAATATCGCGAACTAATGCGCCGTCAAGCTTCAAGTAGTCGGCAGGGAAGTCGCGCAGGTAGGAAAGCGATGCATAACCCGTACCAAAGTCATCGAGCGCAAGTTTCACGCCAAGACGCTTGAGCGCATTCAACGTACGCATCACGGCAGGGTTGTCGCTCAACATGGTCTTCTCGGTTATTTCAAGCGTGAGGTGAGCAGCGTCAACGTTGGTTTCACGCAGTGTTCCCATCACGCGTTCAACGAATGCTGCTTCACTCAACTGGCGCGTAGAAACGTTTACATGCACCATGAACGAACGCTCAACAATTCCTTCGTCCATCCACTTGCGCGCATCGCTGCATGCCTGTCGAATGACCCAGTCGCCAATTGGTCCAATTGATCCTGATTCTTCAGCGAGCTCAAGGAAAATTGGCGGGGTAAGCACGCCGCGTTCTGGGTGGTTCCAACGCAACAATGCTTCAACGCCCGCCATCCGGCCGGTGTGTGTGGAAACCACTGGCTGATACACCACGAACAATTCACGTTTGGCCAATGCGCGCTCAAGCTCGGCAGAAAGCATGACGCGATCTTTTGCGCTCTTGCGCATTTCATCGGAATACATTTCGCATCGACCGCGACCGCGTTGTTTCGCGCGATACATGGCGGTGTCGGCATTGCGCAAAAGCGTTACTGCGGCATCGGCCGGTGCTTCTTCTGCAAGAAGTGCAGGTGTGGACATGGCAATGCCAATGCTTCCGCTGGTAAAGATTTCAACGCCTTGCAAAATGACTTGACCGGTAATGCCTTGGCGAACGCGCTCTGCAACATCCATTGCAATGTGTTCGTCACCCAGGCCATCGCACAACACCACAAATTCGTCTCCACCAATGCGGGCAACCAAGTCGCTCGGGCGAGTGGCGCTTACTAGGCGCTTCGCAATGGAGTTCAACAACTGGTCACCAACGTTGTGGCCAATGTTGTCGTTTACGTCTTTCAACTTGTCCAAGTCCACAAACATCACCGACACACCGCGTTTGGTGGTCACGCTGCGCTCAAGGGCTTCCGACAGTTTGCGCAAGAACAACACGCGATTTGGCAAACCGGTCAGTGCGTCGTGTGTTGCCTGATAGTTCAATTCGTCTTGCAATTGCTTGGCTTCGGTAATGTCGCGTGCAATGACGGAGTAGTGCTGAATGGTTCCGTCTGCTTCGCGCACAATCTGCAACACCAAAGTCATGGTGCGCAAGATGCCGTCTGGGCTACGGAAGCCGAGTTCGCCTTCCCATTTGTTGTTTGCAGGAGAGTTGATAACTTCGCGTGGCACCTGATCGCGAATGGCTTGAATAAACATTTGTGTTGCGGCATCGCTTGCTGATGATTGCTCGCTCACGCCAATGAGGTTTCGTGCTCCGTCGTTGCTGAACAACAAGTTGCCGCGCGGGTCAAACACAATCACGGCGTCTGCGCTGCTGTCGAGCAAGCCAATCAACTGGTTGCTCAGCACTCGACGATTAACAGCTTCTGTTACGTCGTGCGCGGTTCCAACAAATCCAGTGATTTCTTTTTGTGTGCCAAGAATCGGCTGCGTCGAAATGCTGAGCCAAAACACTTCGCCGTCGGGCTTCCACAATTTGAATTCAAAGCCAAATGCAGAACCGGTTTCGCGTGAACGCTGCCATGCTTCTTCGGCAAGTGCGCGGTCAGAAGGCTGTGCGTTCACCCACGGTGCAACGCCTGGAGTGAAACTTGCGCCACCGAGTGCGAGGGCACGGAAGGTTTCGTTGGCCGTCGTTAGCCGACCATCGATGTCGGTCTTAAATACCCCTATTGGGAGGGAGGCGGCTGATTGGTCAATGACACCATCTTGACAGGTTGCCCTTTACCAATATGACTAATTGGGGTTATCGGGTCACCATAAATGTGGTCGCCACAATGCCCAGTGACCCGGCCTCAAGCGAGGTCAACATGGTTTCGCTGTCCATTCCATCGGTCACTTCCAACTGTTGTGAAACCGCGTACACCGTGAGGATGTAGGTGTGCGGTTCGCCAATCTTTGGGCATGGCGCTGCATAACCAACTTTGCCCACGCGGTTCAGGGACTGCACGGCGCCAGCGGGTACCACTCCCGCATCCACACTGTTGATTGCTGGGTCGATGTTGGCTGCCACCCAGTGCACTGCATTTCCAGCAGTTTGGTCAACGATGGAAAGCCCCCAGGTCACCGTGCCTTCGGGTAAACCAGCGATGTCGAAACTTGGCGAAAGCTTTGATCCCTCACAAGTAAATATCGAGTCAATTTCACTGCCTTCAATCCAAGGTGCGGCAATGGTGAGTTCCTGAACTGGTGCCACTGATTCAGCAATAGTGGTGGCAATTGCAATGGTTTCGGTTTGGTCTGCAGTTGGCGACTTCATTTCGCGTCCATCGCGCGAGCACGAAGCAAGGAGCAGAGAGCTCAAGCCAAGGATTGCGGCTGCACCATACATCTTCTTTGAAAAACGTGTCACAACTGAAGGCTACGACATGCAGCACTAACCTGCTTGTCGTGTTGCGACCCAACGAACAACTGTGTGTGCTGACGGTGCACGCACATCCCGATGACGAAGCGTCAAAAGGTGCGCCCACAATGGCTATGTATGGTGCGCAAGGCGTTCGCACGGTGTTGGTGTGTTGCACGGGTGGAGAAGAAGGCGATGTTGCAAACCCTGCATTGAAAGAACCTGGTCAACCGTTTCATGGGCTGGAAGGCGAAGCAGAAAAACAGTTGCTCGCACAGCTTCGCCCAGCCGAGTTGGAGCAAGCCGCAAAAGTTATCGGTTTTCATCATGTTGAAATGCTTGGCTATCGCGATTCGGGAATGTTGGACAGCCCAGCGAATAATCACCCCGATTGTTTTCACATGGCCGATCTCGACGAAGCGGTGGGCAGGTTGGTGCGCATTATTCGTCGCGAGCGTCCACATGTATTGGTTACGTACAACGATGATCAGCGCGGGTATCCGCACCCAGACCATGTGAAAGTGCATGACATCAGCATCATTGCGTTCGATCGTGCTGCCGACGACGAGTGGTATCCAGAAGCAGGCGAGCCGTGGCAACCGTTGAAGATGTACTACTCCGCATGGTCACGTATGCGACTTACCGCAATTCATGAAGCTCTATTGCGCCTTCGTGGTTCGTCGCCGTTTGGCGATTCGTGGTTCGAACGGCCCGACCTCGACAGCCGCATTACCACTCGTTTGCAGATTGGCGATTATTTGTACGCGCGTTCCGGTGCATTGCGCGCGCATCGGACGCAAATTGATGAAAACGAACCATTTTGGTTTGGTCTGAGCGATGCCGAACTTGCCGAAACATATCCGTACGAAGACTGGGTGTTAGCAAAATCGTTAGTACCGACGCCACCACTTACAACGGGTGAGTACGAAGACGATATGTTTCGGGGAGTGCGTTAACTATTGAGCACGCATGGCATCGCGTAGAGCGCGATAGCCAATCATGATTGCACCGCTGTCGGCAATTGCTTGCTTCAGAGAAGCATCGTTCACCACGAAGTTGTAGTCGTCAATCCAGCCGTTTGCAATGTCGCCCAATGCGCGAATTTCTGGCGTGTCAATGCATGGCTGCACATGAATTTCGGTAACGCCAGGTTGCAGGTTGCGCAACGAATTCAACACACGCTCGCGGCTGCCTTCGCGCCAGTCGTGATCGAAGTGATCGGGGAAGAGTACGCCTTCTTCGGCTGCAAGTTTGCGGAATGGAAAGCCGGCTTGTGCTTCGGTAAGCGTTGAAGGCAAGCGCACTGGCAATTGAAACTCAACCGCAAGTTCGATGTATACGTCAAAAAATTGTGGACGCAATGTAATCGCAGTGAGGTGTGGAGCAAGATGCGTTACGTCAATACCCCATTCAAGAGCACGCGCAATTTGCGCACGGCATTCGCGCAAAACTTCTGCAGGGTCTGCGTGTTCCCACAGGTCGTCAATGGTGCGGGGAAATCCACCTTCACCAGACTGCAGCGACGGCGCATAAGTAAGTGGTCCCCAGCGATACATCTCGTGTTCGCTGTTTACGGTGAGGTGCACGCCAATGTCGTCACGGTTGTAATTCATGACCGCATGTTTTGCCCACGGAGCAGGAACCATCAGCGATGCACATGTTGCCGAACCTTTGCGCAATGCGTCGTACACACCAACGTTGGCTGCATGAAAAGCGCCAAGGTCGTCACAACTCAAAATCACTAACTTCGCGTCGGCGCTATGGCCAAGTCGTTCAGCAAGTGATGGCGTGCTCACTGCCTAAACGCTACTAGCGACAGGCTTGCCATAAACCCACGTTGCGCAACTCTGCTTGCGTGGCGGCTTGGGCAAAGTCGGCTTTGTGGGCAGTATTGGGTTCGAACACCATGGGTCGCGCATAACCATTCATCACCAAGTCCAGGTTTACGAACACGTTGCTGTTAGCGATGTACACGTACAGCAGAAGTCGGCCGTATTTGTCGCGTGCTTCAACATCGCGTTCAACTCGTAGCGCTGTTCCTTCAGGTAGCAACTGCTCGGTATATG
>CANKVI010000035.1 GCA_947487095.1 Acidimicrobiaceae bacterium
GACCAAGCATCGTCACAGTTGCTCGTTGGAGCAAGCCTTGATTACCAGGACGGTCTGCAAGACGCTGGTTTCAAGATCAACAACCCAAATGCATCACGCACTTGTGGTTGTGGCAACAGCTTTAGCTGATCTCGCTACAACACACCAAGCGTGGTAAACGCTTCGGTGATTTCTACTGCATCAAAGATTGCATCGAATCGTTCTACTAACACGCCCTTGGCGTCAGTAATGAACAGCGCAGGTTCGTACGTCATGTTCAGTGCTTCAACTGCGGGAGCAACAATTGTTGCGGTGTCGTCGGTGTAAATCTCGGCATGCAACATGGTGAGTCTGTCGCCAACTACTTCGCGCATTGACAACAATGCGTCAAGTGCGGGCGAGCATGTGCCGGTTTGGCAGTGAGCGGGAGTGCCAACCAAATACGCAATCGGCTTGCCGAGTTTCAACGCTTCATTCAATGTGATGTCATGCAACGGGCATGGCTCAGGGTTACGTGTGCATAACGGATTAACACCTCGCGAGTCTGAAGTAGTTGGAGTATCAAAACCAGGAAGTGGTGTTCCGATGAGCGGAATGGAAACCGTTGCCGGATCCATGATCTGCACTCCTGCACCATCTTGCGTACCGCCTTCAACAACGAGTGAGTAAATACCGGCAGCTGCAATATCGGCACGAAACGGCCAGTACGGGGGATCGATGTTCGCATCATGTCTCATTGCCACCATGTCGGTAATAACCACTTCACCGGTTTCTGAATTCAACAACTGTGCGCGAAGTTCGGTTGGCAATTCGACGCCACTCGTTTTTCCGAGCAGGCCCGCTTGGTTGGCAAGTGAAATAGGAATGCGCACCGAGCCAGGCACCAACACCTGAGGGAATCGTTGGACCACTTGGAAAAGCTCGTCTCCTGCGCTTGATGAAGAACTTCCGCAAGACGTAAGAAAACTGAGCGATCCGCCAAAGCCAAAGGTTGCAAGTGTTCCAGTAACAAATTGGCGGCGGGAGATCATGCCTTCATCGTACGAGTCATTTTCGTTCAGAAGCCGTCGCCCTATACGCTGGAAGCATGGCTACTGCAAAGAAGATTGCGAAAAAGACAGTAAAGAAGACTGCAAAGAAAGCGACGAAGAAGTCTTCGGCGCCAGCAAAATCAACTGCACCACTTGGGCCATACACCCCAGTAGTTCGCGCAGGAGACTGGGTTATTGTTTCGGGTCAGCTCGGTGTAGTTGATGGAAAAGTCGTTTCAGGTGGCGTTGCCAAGCAAACGGCACAAGCAGTGGTCAACCTGAAGGCTCAACTGGCATCTGTTGGTTGCAGCATTCACGACGTGAAGAAAACGTTGTGCTTCCTCACCGACATGGACACATTCGGCACTTTTAATACGGCGTACGTTGCCGGGTTCGATGGCAGTCGCCCAGCGCGAAGCACCATTGGTGTTGCCTCGCTCCCATTTGGCGGAGCGGTGGAGATCGAAGCCTGGGCTTTCAAGCCACTACGGTAATTGTCATGCCTGGAGCCGTACTCATCGTTCTTGCACTCATTGGTTTCCCCGTAGTGGTTGGCCTGTCCACAGCTGGACTTGCTGCACTCATTGGTTTCTTCTTGCAGAAGGATGCCGATAAGCGCCACGAGGGTAGTGAACTCATTGACGTCAACATCTGATCTTCTCATTCGTAATGCGGCGTTAGTCGCAACAGTTGACAATCAGCGCAGAGAGATATCTGGTGGATGGGTAGCCATCACCAATGGACTTATTTCTGGAGTCGGAACCGCAGGCAGTGAGCCAATTGCGAGGCGGACCATTGATGCAACAGATTGTTTAGTGACACCAGGTTTGGTGAACACGCACCATCACCTGTATCAAAACCTTACGCGTGCATTTCCGCCAATGACCAATGCTGCATTGTTTGGTTGGTTGAAAACCCTGTATCCGTTGTGGAGCACATTGAACGAAGAGTCGGCACATGTTTCGGCGTGGGTTGGGCTAGCCGAATTGGCTTTGTCGGGATGTACGACTTCGACCGATCATCTCTATGTGCACCCTGCAGGCGCGGGAGATTTGCTGAGTGCAGAAATTTCTGCTGCACAAGACATTGGAATGCGATTTCATCCAACTCGCGGGTCAATGTCGCTGTCTGAAAAAGATGGCGGCTTGCCTCCCGACAACGTGGTGCAAGATCACGATGTGATTTTGGCGGAGTCGCAGCGCATGGTGGAGATGCATCACGATCGCAGTCACGGTGCAATGGTGCGCATCGCGCTTGCTCCTTGCTCGCCATTTAGTGTCACGAAGAAGTTGATGATTGAATCGGCTGAACTTGCCGCCAAGTTAGATGTGCGTCTGCACACACACTTTGCTGAAAATTCTGAAGACGACGATTTTTCAATTGCAACATTTGGCTGTCGGCCAACGCAGTACTTGGAAGAGGTTGGTTGGCTCAGCAATCGCACATGGGTGGCGCATTGTGTGATGCCAAATCACGATGAGATTCACAAACTTGGTGCAGCAGGAATTGGTGCGGCGCACTGCCCAAGTAGCAATCTGATTCTGTCCTCCGGTATTTCACCCGTAGTACAACTGCGAGAAGCAGGCGTACATGTTGGCTTAGGTGTGGACGGTTCATCATCTGCTGACTCCGCGTCACTGTGGCTCGAAGCACGTCAGGCGATGTTGCTCGCAAAGTTGCACAGCGGTGCCGCTACTGGAACTGCGCGAATGGCTCTGGAAATTGCCACTCGTGGAGGCGCTGGGTGTCTTGGTCGCATCGGCGAAATTGGCGAAATTTCAGTTGGCGCTGTGGGCGATATTGCCGTGTGGTCGTTAACCGGACCAGCGTTTGCAGGGGCAATTGCTGACCCTATTGAGGCCTGGTTGCGCTGTGGCCCAATTGGTGCAAAGCACACCATTGTGAATGGCAAGTCAGTTGTAGAAAATGGACAACTCGTGAGCAACAAAGTTGATGACATGTTGCGACAACATCGCGTGCTTGCACACCAGATGCAATTGCATCTCGGTTAGTTACTGCATGTTTCAGCACGCAATCGTCACCTTTGTTGCGGTATTTCTGGCCGAGCTTCCTGACAAAACCATGTTTGCAACACTGTTGCTGTCCACACATTTTCGCCGCAAATTCCCAGTGTGGATCGGGGTTACTGCCGGTTATTCGTTCCATGTTGTTATTGCAGTAATTTTCGGCTCCGCACTATCGCGTCTGCCTGAGCGCCCTATTCAGTTACTTGTCGGTGCGCTGTTCATTGTCGGTGGCGTAATGACGTGGCGCGCTGGAAAAGATGATGACGAAGAGTCAACAGATAAGTGGTCAACCACAATGTCGAACTCACGCGTTGCATGGACTGCTGCTTCGGTCATTTTGGTTGCCGAGTTTGGCGATCTAACACAACTTGCCACTGCTGGTTTTGCCGCACGATTTGATGATCCATTTGCGGTTGCGTGTGGAGCGGTGCTTGCACTTTCGTCTGTGTCTGGTCTTGCCGTGCTCACAGGCTCGTGGTTAACAACAAAAGTTCCGCTTCGCGTGATTCAGCGAACTGCAGCGCTGCTGTTTTTTGTTATTGGCGCAACAACGCTCGTAACAGCGCTGGGTTAGTTATTGCCTGCTGACCACTTCGATTGACCAAAGCGGTAGCCAACACTGCGCACAGTTTGAATGAGGTTGGCGTGTTCTTCGCCAAGTTTTGCGCGCAAACGACGAATGTGCACGTCGACGGTGCGTGCACCACCGAAGTATTCGTAGCCCCAAACACGAGACAACAGGGTTTCACGTGAGAACACCTTGCCAGGGTTTTGCGCCAAAAACTTCAGCAGTTCATATTCCATGAAGGTGAGATCGAGTGCGTGACCACCAAATGATGCTTGGTAGGTCTCAACATTCAAGACCAGTCCGCTGTATTCAATGAGCGATTCGCGATTGCCCTTGATTTCAAGCCAGAACAAATGGCGCAGACGCGCTTCAAGCTCGCGAGGGTGAAATGGTGCAAGACAAAAGTCGTCATACAGATCGTCGCGCAAATCTAAATCTTGCAATTGACTGCCGTTGACAAGCACCAAAATTCGCTCAACAGGAACATCACGTTTACGCAATGAGCGACAGAGCGACCAGCCACCCTCTGGGTCTTCGTCGCACATGATGATGGCCCCCGACCAGCCTTCGGCCGGCTCGCTCTTTGCCGCTTCATCTGCGGATGCGACTGCTTTCCAGCGAAACCCAGCCAAATCAAGCGTGCGCGCAAGATCAATTGGGGAAGGCGATGGAAACACCGCGAGCATGTGGGAGAGACGGTCGCTACTCATAACGGCAATTAGATGGACTTCAGGTAGCGGCCGAGTTCGTATTCGCTGATGTGGGTCTTGTACGAGCGCCACTCTGCGCGCTTGTTACGCAGGAACCATTCAAAGATGTGGTCACCCAGTGCATCTGCAACAAGTGATGATTTCTCCATCACACGCAATGCATCTGACAGTGACTGCGGCAATTGTTGGATACCCATTTTTTCGAGTGCAGCATCGTCCATTTCGAAGAGGTTTGCATCAGCCTCTGCAGGTAGTTCGTAGCCCTCTTCAACTCCCCGCATGCCGGCAGCCAAGATGACCGAGAAGGCAAGATACGGGTTGCACGCTGGATCTGGTGAACGGTATTCAATGCGAGTTGCTGAATCGCTTCCGCGTTTTGGAATTGGAACGCGAATGAGACCGCTGCGATTGTTGCGCGCCCATGAAATATGCACTGGTGCTTCAAAGCCAGGAACAAGTCGCTTATAGGAGTTGATGGTCTGGTTGGTGACCGCAGTGATTTCTGCAGCATGGTGCAACAGACCTGCCATAAAGCTCTTTGCAGTAGGCGACAAGTTATATGGGTCGTCGGCACTGTGAAATGCGTTGTTCTCACCTTCAAACAGCGACAGGTGTAAGTGCATTCCTGAGCCTTGAATGGTTTCAAGCGGCTTAGGCATAAACGTTGCGTGCACGTCGTGCAATGCAGCAATTTCTTTCACCACGAAACGGAATGTCATCACACTGTCGGCCATCGTTAGCGCATCGGTGTGTCGCAGATCAATTTCATGTTGACTCGGAGCATCTTCGTGGAAGCTGTACTCCACAGGAATGCTCATCGTCTCAAGCGTGCGAATGGTTTCCTTGCGCAAGGAACTGGCAATGTCAGTGCTGGTTAAGTCGAAGAAACCACCCTGATCGAGCAACACCGGTTTGTTTGTGCCATCTGGTGGAGCGAAGTAGAAGTACTCAATGTCTGGAGCAATGTAGAACGAGTAACCCTTGTCGCGCGCTGCGCTTAAGTTGCGGCGCAATACTTGGCGCGGGTCGCCATCAAATGCAGTGCCATCAAGTTTTGCAATGTCGCAGAACACGCGGGCTTCTGCGCCTTTTGAGTCTGCCCAAGGAAGCACTTCAAACGTGTTGGCGTCGGGAATTGCGAGCACGTCGCTTTCCTGCACACGGCTGTAGCCATCGATAGATGAACCATCAAAACTCATGCCGTCGTTGAGCGCATTTTCCATTTCAGCGGGGCTGATAGCAAATGACTTCAAGTTTCCGAGAACATCGGTAAACCACAGTCGAACCAGCCGAATACCACGCTCTTCAACGGTGCGCAGAACGTACTCGCGTTGGTGTTCATGCATGGTGGACATCTCTACAGTCTGCCTCCATAAATAAACAACGGCACCGAGGAACCGGATCCTCGGTGCCGTTGAGGCTTATTTCTGCCTTATGGGCGAATTACTTCTTCTTCTTTTTGGCTGCAACCTTGGTCTTTGCTGGGGCCTTCTTTTTAATGGCCTTCTTTGGACCCTTGGTGCTTGCAGTTGGTGCCTTCGCGGCTCCACACACAGTTTCCATAATCAGGCGTGTCACCACGTATGGATCAACGTTTGCGTTTGGACGACGGTCTTCTGCATAACCCTTTCCATCACGAGCGACTTGCCAAGGAATACGTACAGATGCACCGCGGTTTGACACGCCGTAGCTGAACTTGTCCCATGGAGCAGTTTCATGCTTTCCGGTGAGACGGCTCTGAATGTCATCGCCGTAGTTGTTCACGTGTTCCATCACGCGAGTACCAAGTGCATCACATGCAGCTTCGATTGCTGCGTAACTTCCACGCATTGCCTTTGTCGAGAAGTTGGTATGTGCACCCGCTCCGTTCCAGTCGCCCTTTTGTGGCTTCGCTGCATAGGAGATGACCACGTCGTGATCTTCTGCAATGCGATCGAGCAACCAACGAGCAACCATCATGTGATCACTTACGGTCAGTGCGTCTGCTGCACCAATTTGAAACTCCCATTGACCAGGCATTACTTCAGCGTTTGTTCCTTCAATCATGAGACCAGCTTCGATGCAGGCCCATGTGTGCTCTTCAATAATTTGTCGACCCATTACACGGCCGGCACCAACGCCGCAGTAGTAAGGACCCTGTGGTGCAGGTTCGCCACCAGCTTCTGGGAATCCGTAAGGACGACCATCTAGGCGCATCATGGTGTATTCCTGTTCGATGCCGTAGATCATGCCGTGCGCTGCAAACTTCTTTGACACTTCGGCACACACTGAACGAGTGTTGGTTGGGTGTGGCTTCTCGGATTGCGCAAGCATTACTTCGCACAACACCAAAATGTTTTTGCCGCCACGAATTGGGTCTGGACAAGTAAAAACTGGCTTCAACATGCAGTCTGATGCGTCACCAGTTGCTTGTTCGGTTGATGAACCATCGAAACCCCAAATTGGAGGAGTCTTCACGCTGTTCGCAAGAATCTTGGTCTTCGAACGCAGCATTGGAGTTGGCTTATGGCCGTCGATCCAGATGTATTCCGCTTGATATGGCATGTCATTTCCTTCCGGTTGAGAATTCGGGCCATAACCCCGAATTCGGGTATGCAGTAAGTCTCCAACATGGGGATTTCGCCCCCGTTGCCCAAATGTGAACGCTTTGTGAAGTTGTAGAGCCCTAGCCTGAAGTTGTGCCGGTAGCGACTCAACACGTGCGGGTGGGATTAGCCCAGTTCAACCCCGTAGTTGGCGATATTGCCGGCAATTCTCGCCGAATCCGAGAGTTGTATGCCGCTGCGAACGACGCAGGCTGCGACATGGTGGCATTTCCCGAGCTATCCATTACTGGTTACCCGCCTGAAGACCTCGTCCTCAAATCTGGCTTCGTGGCTGAAAACCAGCGGGCAATGCGTGAGATCGTGGCAGAAACTCAGGGTTGCGTGGCGGTGTTTGGTTTTGTCGACGGAACGCAGGGGTCTTTATCGAACTCAGCCGCCATTGCATCGAATGGGACATTGCACGGCACGTATAACAAACAGTTGCTTCCGAACTACAGCGTGTTTGACGAAGAGCGGTATTTCATTCCTGGTTCATCGTTCTCACTGTTCACTATCTGTGGCGTACCCGTAGGAGTCACAATTTGCGAAGACATCTGGCAAGCCGATGGTCCGGTTCAGAAACAAGCTAAAGCTGGCGCAACGTTGAATATCAATATCAACGGTTCGCCGTATCACCGCGGAAAGTTTGATGAGCGTCAACACATGGTGAGTGATCGCGCACGAACAAACTCTTGCGCCATTGTGTATGTCAATCAAGTCTGCGGTCAAGACGAGTTGGTGTTTGATGGCGGAAGCATGGTATTCGACCATCGTGGTGACTTGTTGATGCGCGCGGAACAGTTTGATGAATGTTTGTCGTTCATTGACATTGCGGTAAACGAATCAAGTGTTGCAAGTGATGTTTCAGTGATTGAAATTTCACAATCAACTCGGGCAAGTGGTGCGCAGCGCGAAGGAGTGATTACTCCAAACTCGTCCGATATGGAACAAGTGTTTGGTGCGCTTGTTCTGGGCACTCGCGATTATGTACGCAAGAACGGATTTACCGATGTGGTCATTGGGCTATCGGGCGGAATTGACTCCGCACTTGTTGCCGCTATTGCGGTTGAAGCACTTGGTGCACAACACGTACACGGTATTTCTATGCCATCGCGGTATTCCAGTGAGGGCTCGCGCACTGATGCGGCGCTTTTGGCGAGCAACCTCGGAATAGAGATGCAAACTATTTCCATTGAGCCGGCATTTGCCGCCTACCTTGACATGACTGCAGAAAGTTTCGCAGGCAAGACAGCGGATCTCACCGAAGAGAACTTGCAAAGCCGTGTTCGTGGCACCACGTTGATGGCGCTGTCAAACAAGTTTGGCTGGATGGTGTTAACAACGGGAAACAAAAGCGAACTCGCTGTTGGTTACTTCACGTTGTATGGCGACTCGGTTGGTGGTTATGCAGTTATTAAAGACTTGCTAAAGACCACGGTGTATGAGTTGTGTCGCTTTGTCAATGTGCGTGCAGGTCAAGAAGTGATTCCCGAGGCAGTGATCACCAAGCCGCCATCTGCCGAATTGCGACCTGATCAACGTGACGACCAATCGCTGCCGCCTTATGAAGTACTGGATCCAATTTTGGAACTGTACGTAGAACAAGATCGGACAGCCGCTGAAATTATTGCGCTTGGCTTTGATGAGGCACTCGTGCGACGAATTTCTCGTTTGGTGGATGTGAATGAATACAAACGTCGTCAAGGTCCGCCAGGGGTTCGTGTTTCATTGAAAGCCTTTGGCAAAGACAGACGCTTGCCAATTACCAACGCGTATCGCGGTTAATTACTTACATTCACGCGCTGATAACGCATGATCGTTAACGCACCGAGCAGACCAAAGAACGCACCCATTAAGGCTGGGCCACTTACACCAAATGATTCAAACAAGTTGGTGGCAACAATGGCCATCACTGCGCGCCCAAGTGTTCCGGCACCTAATACCCAACCAAGCCCTGTTCCCGGGCTGTTTGGAACAAGTTTGGTAGCCAACGGCAACAGGCTGACCACCGAGAATTCGAAACCGAGGAAATAGATGAACACACCAATCAGTCCAACGATCAAGTTCTGAGATCCAAGTACCAAAAAAATGCCGCCAGGGATAACAAGGAGAGCTCCGAACGCAATACTTCGCTCTTTGCCCCACTTGTCGGTTTGACGAGAACTACTCACCGATGCTGCAAGTTCAACGAGTCCAAGCGAAAACCCTGCGACTGCAAGCCGAGCTGCACCAAATTGAAATTC
This sequence comes from Acidimicrobiaceae bacterium, assembly GCA_947487095.1. The sequence continues at coordinate 9,144 of CANKVI010000035.1, forward strand.
ATCCTCAAGCCAAGCACCAAAGGTGACAAACAAGTTCTGTGCGCTGCACATAATGAAAAACATGGTGGCAACGACCAACCATGAGTTACCAGTGACTCGTTGCGGGGTAGTGCTGCGACTTTCATGAACCTCACGGACTGCATTGGTAACGCGATTGAAAAT
>CANKVI010000036.1 GCA_947487095.1 Acidimicrobiaceae bacterium
CAGTAACTTTCTTGCCTGTTCGGTCATCAATGATGGTGATTGTTTCAGCCATCGTGATTCCCTTCTTATCGTGTTAGGGAGCTTCCTCTCCCTGCCGACAAGTGTAGAGGGGCAAGCTTTATAAAGGCGTGTTGTCGTGCTTGCGAGGCATCAAACGCTCGCGTTTATCGCGCAACATGGCAAAAGCGGAGGATACTTCACGTCGTGTTTCCTCAGGGTTAATGACCGAGTCAACATAGCCACGCTCTGCTGCAATGTACGGATTAAGTAGGCGTTCGGTGTAGTCGGTTTCGAATGCTGCTCGTTCTTCGGGGGTGGCTCGACGTTGCAGAATGGCTGCCGCTTGACCGGCGCCCATCACGGCGAGTTCTGCCGTTGGCCATGCGAGACATAAGTCATTGCCCATCGTTTTGGAATCCATCACGATGTACGCGCCGCCATAGCTCTTGCGCAAAATGATGCAAACTCGCGGAACCGTTGCTCGCGCGTATGCGAATACCAGTTGTCCGCCGTGACGGATCATGCCTCTCCACTCCAAGTCCTTGCCGGGGTAGAAACCGGGCGTATCGACAAGAGTGAGCAATGGAATGTTGAACGCGTCGCAGAAGGAAACAAACCGGGCTGCCTTTTGTGAAGCAGGAATGTCAAGCGTGCCAGCAAGCACCATTGGCTGGTTTGCAATCACTCCGACCGATTCTCCGTCAATAGTGATGAACGCGGTGATGACATTTGACGCCCACCGCTCGCGAACTTCAAATAGATAGTCATCATCGGCGATTAATCGAATGATTTTACGAACGTCATAGCTTCCAGTTGTCGACTCGGGGATGAGTGCGCCTGCCTCTGGTGTTAAGCGGTCTGATGGATCTCCCGTTGCGACATGAGGCGCAAGTTCGTCAACATTGTTTGGAATGTAGCTGAGCAACTGTTCTAGTGATTCAACTGCAGCGGCAAAGTCGGGAACTACCAAACTTGCGACGCCACTTTGTTTTGCGTGCGCGTCGGTGCCACCGAGTTCTTCGTTGCTAATTGCAATTCCGGTGAACTCGGCAACCATTGTTGGACCAGAGACGAACGCGTATGAGTCGGCGGTCATGATGACGAAGTCACTGAGACCAATGAGCAGTGCTGGACCAGATACTGCAGGTCCAGTCACAATGGTGAAAGTGGGAATAACACCCGAACAGTTTGCTATCGCGCGAGCTGCTTGACCCCAACCGTGCAGTGCCGCAATGCCTTCAAGAATGTCCGCACCCGAAGATGCCATGGCAAGTACAAGTGGAATTCGATGGTTGAGTGCAATCGTGGCTGCGTTAGCAATGACACCCGAAGCCTCTGCGGAAAGTGCGCCACGGTGATATTCGGCGTCGATATCGACCCACACCACATGTCGGCCAACGTTTTCAAGAAATCGAACTTCTGCCGAAGCCGCACCTTTCACTGCGTGCTGTAACTGCACCCCAGATGAAAGAGCTGGCACGGTCGACACGACTAGAGATTAGTAGTAACGCCAGGTTGACGACCGCCCGACTTGGCGATGACAGCTTTCGTGATTTCGAGTGCGGCTCGTGTTGGCTTATTCGGGAGTGGACGCTTGCGCGATGCCCAGCCAACGATTCGTGGGGGAAGTTCGGGAATCGCGACTCGCGCGTATTCGCCTTTCAACCAGCCAGGAATTGCAGTAGCAGGAACTATTGCCGCTCCAAAGCCTTCGAAAGCCAATGAGGCGAGCAAACGTACGCCGTCAATTTCGGCTTGTGCGGTAAGCGCAAGGCGCTGTGCACCTGCGGCCCGATCAATTACGCGGCGCATTGACGTGTTCCGTGGTGGGAGGAGCAATGGCTCTGTTGCGAGTTCGGCAAGTGCGATGGATTCTTTGTTTGCCCAATGATGATTGGAGTGAATCAACAGCAAGAGGTCTTCTGAAAAGAGCTCAACTAAATCAAGTTCTGGATTGTCGATGGGGAAGTGAACAATCGCAGCGTCGAGGTCACCGGCAAGTAGCCGTGGCAATAGCGCCGAAGAACTTCCTTCATGAATGATCACGCGCACCTTTGGATGTTCACGTTTGAGGGCAGGAAGCAGGCGAGGCATTAGCCATCGGCCTGTTGTTCCAATAACGCCGAGGCGAGTGTCACCTTCAACTTCGGTATCCGTCGATTGGATATCAGCCTCGATGTCTTCGAGTTCATGGATAATTCGCCGGGCTCGTTCCACAACAATTTCTCCGTCGTCGGTGAGCTTTCCGCTGGTGCGTTCAACAAGGCTGACCCCAAGCTCTTTTTCAAGGCGTGAAATATGGGCAGAAACATTGCTTTGCACCGTGCCGAGCGCCCGCGAGGCGGCAGAGAACGACCCGTGGTCGGCAATGGCGATCAGGCTGGATAAGTGGCGAATCTCCATATCCAGAAGGGTACTCGGGTAGAGGGCGGGTATCACGAAAATAGATAGGGACTATCGTGTCGTTCGCCTTGAACGCTTACCCACGGGTAGGGCATACTTGAATACGTATCGCGGTGAGACCTCCCCCAAGGTCCACCCGAAAGTGTCCAGGTGGCTCCCCCAGCCGACTGGATCTTAGGTTGAGAGGCCCCGCATCAAAGCGGGGCCTTTCCCGTTTCATGGATTGATTTATCGACCTCGATTTCTAGGTCTCGTTTCAATAGTCAATAGCCTGCGTGTGTGAGTAAACAACAGATGCATTCAGCAGCGTTTATCGATTTAGATCGCACGCTGATTGGCGAAGCATCTGGCCCACTATTGAGTGCAGCGCTACGCGAAGCCGGAGTGGTTTCGTCATCGCGTCTTCCTGGTGAAGACATGTTGTACCGCGTGTTCAACTTGGTTGGCGAAACGTTACCGAGCATGTTGCTCGCGCGACAAGGTGTTGCAGTGATGAAGGGTAAGCCTCGTCACGCCGTTGTTGCCGCGGCGAATTCGGTTGCTACTCAACTTGCGCAGCTGGTTCGTTCAAATGCGCGAAATATTATTGATGAGCATCGCGCAAACGGCGTGAAAGTGGTTTTGGCTACAACGACTCCTCACGACTTGATCGCAGCATTTGCACGGCAAATGGGGTTTGATGATGTTGTTGCAACACGTTTTGAGGTAGACAGCAACGGCGAATATACGGGTCAACTGGTTGGACCTTTTGCCTGGTCTGCGGGAAAATTGGAAGCGGTAAAAGCGTGGTGTGCAGACCACAACGTGGACTTAGCCAAAAGTTATGCGTATTCAGACAGCGTGTACGACGCGCCGTTGCTTAGTGCGGTTGGATTCCCACATGTTGTGAACCCAGACGCTCGTCTTGCGGTCATGGCAACCGCACGAAAGTGGCCAAGTGCACAATTTGATTCACCTGGAGAGACAGCAAAACCGTCGTTGCAAATTTCAGACATTCAAAAATTTGGCTTGTTGTTTGCGCGACCCGAAGTGTTTCCATTTGCCAAAACCACTATTGATGGAATTGAACATGTTCCAAGCAGTGGCCCAGTCATTTTGGTTGCAAATCATCGCAGTTACTTTGACGTGTTTGCGGTGGCGATGATGGTGTCAAAGACTGGACGCACAGTTCGCTTTTTGGGCAAGAAAGAAGTGTTCGATGCACCGCTTGTAGGTCAGCTCGCCTCATTGTTGGGTGGAATTCGCGTCGACCGCACATCGGGCAGCGATGAGCCACTTGAACACGCCGCAGCTGCTTTGCAATCCGGCGAAATGGTGGCGTTGATGCCGCAGGGAACCATTCCGCGCGGACTTGAATTCTTTAATCCTCAACTGCAAGGGCGATGGGGGGCTGCGCGTCTCGCTGTGCAGACCAATGCAACCGTCATTCCAATTGGGCTGTGGGGCACTGAAAAAGTGTGGCCTCGCAACGCGAAACTGCCCGACGTGTTGAATCTGTCAAACCCGCCGCTCGTGAGTATCACGGTTGGTGCTCCGGTCGAATTAGATCGATCGGGAAACAGCAATGAAATAATCGCTGCCAACACTCATGCAATCATGAATGCAATTAGCTCATTGCTTCCTGCCGAATCGCGAGAGCTACGTGCGCCTACAGATGCCGAGTTGCGCGCAACTTTTCCATCGAGCTATAGCGGTGACTTGCGGGCAGATACCTCGCGTAGGCCTGGAACCGATTAGCTAGTTGGTTTTTTGATCAACGCGATGATCGCTCCGACGCATGCAGCAGTAACGCCACCGAACACGATGCGACCAATCAGCGTCGACACATTGAATGTCAGCTGAGCCGCAATATAAATCGCAGGTAGGTACAGCACGATCATGGCCATGCGTACGAATTGGTTACGCGGTGTTTTCCAAATGGTCAATACGCCAAGTGCGCCGAACACCATGGTGTACAACAAAATGAATGTCACCATGAGTGCAAGACTTTCCATGCGTTGATTATTTCTTGGCTTTGGTTACTTTTTGACGCACAACATTAAGTGCGCTGCCAGCTTTAAACCATTGCACTTGTTCTTTGCTAAATGTGTGCAGTGCTGTGAACGGAATTTCTTCACTGTTGCGCTGTTTCACGATGTAGCACTGCACTGGTTGATCGGGGACTGGAGGCATTCCGCGTACCGAGATGGTGTCGTCTGGCTCGATGATGTCGTAAATCGATGGGTCCTCAAACGTGAGCGGAACAATTCCTTGCTTCTTTAAGTTGGTCTCGTGAATACGAGCAAATGAGCGAGCAAAAATCACTTGGCAACCGCGGTAGCGCGGTTCCATTGCGGCATGTTCGCGACTTGAACCTTCGCCGTAGTTCTGATCGCCAATCGCACACCACTCAAACTTGTTCAGACCCCAGCGATGTGCAATTTCTGGGTAAGGACGAGTAGCTCCGTCAACCAAATCAAAACCTTTGCCGACTTCATCGGTGTATGCATTCACTGCACCTTCGAAAAGGTTGCCTGAAATGTTTTCAAGATGTCCGCGGTACTTCAACCATTTTCCTGCTGCAGAAATATGGTCGGTGGTGCACTTGCCTTTTGCCTTCATCAAAATTGGCATGCAAATAAAATCGTTGCCTGTCCATTTCGCAAATGGTTCGAGTAGTTGCAAGCGATCGCTGTTTGGGTCAACGATGACTTCAATGTGTGAACCATCGGCAGGTGGGGCAATGAAGGTGTCGTTACCAGCGTCGTAACCCTTGGCTGGCAATACCTCTCCAGTTGGTGCATTCAGTTTCACCTGAGTTCCATCTGGTGCTTCGATGGTGTCGGTAGTTGGGTCAAAGTCCAAACGACCTGCGAGCGCAAGTGCAATCACGGTGTCGGGGCTGGTGACAAAACTGAGCGTGTTTGCAGAGCCGTCGTTGCGCTTGGGGAAGTTGCGGTTAAACGAATTGACGATGGTGTTTGGCTTGCTCGTTACGTCTGAAGAGCGTTCCCATTGGCCAATGCAGGGTCCACAGGCATTTGCAAGAACAGTTGCTCCAATTGCTTCCAGGTCAGCAAGCAAACCATCGCGTTCGATAGTTGCGCGAATTTGTTCCGAACCCGGCGTAATGAGCAGCTCGCACTTTGCCTTTAAGCCATGTGCTTTTGCTTGACGAGCAACGGAGGCCGCGCGAGTGATGTCTTCGTAACTCGAGTTCGTGCAGCTGCCAATGAGCGCCGCAGAAATTTCCGTTGGCCAATTGTTCTTGCTTGCTTCCTCGCCGATTGCTTTGCCAACCTTGTGAGCCAAGTCGGGTGTGTGTGGGCCGTTAATCAGCGGCTTCAATTGCGACAAATCAATTTCAATGACTTTGTCGTATTGCGCACCTTCGTCTGCTCGCAGATGTTCGGTCACCTTGTCGGCGGCCGATGCGATATCGGCGCGACCAGTTGCTTTGAGGTAGTCGGCCATGTGCTGGTCGTATCCAAACACTGAACACGTTGCACCAATTTCTGCACCCATGTTGCAGATGGTTGCTTTTCCGGTTGCAGAAATGCTGTCTGCGCCTTCGCCGATGTATTCAACAATTGCACCCGTTCCACCTTGCACGGTGAGCACTCGAGCGACTTCGAGAATGACGTCTTTTGGACTTGACCATCCGGAAAGTGATCCTGTGAGTTTTACGCCAATAACTTTTGGCCAACGAACGTTGAAAGGGAAACCAGTCATCACGTCAACTGCGTCGGCTCCACCAACACCGATAGCAACCATTCCAAGTCCACCAGCATTTGGTGTGTGGCTGTCGGTGCCAATCATCATTCCGCCAGGAAATGCGTAGTGCTCAAGCACAACCTGGTGAATGATTCCGCTGCCGGGACCCCAGAAACCAATGCCGTATTTTGCAGAGACGCTTTGCAAAAAGTCGTACACCTCTTTGTTGGTGTCGATAGCGACACCCATGTCGATGCGTGCGCCAGTTTTCGCCAAAATGAGGTGATCGCAATGCACGGTGCTTGGAACCGAAGTGGTGGAAAGACCTGCAGTCATGAATTGCAACAACGCCATCTGTGCAGTTGCGTCCTGCATGGCAACTCGGTCTGGAGCGAAGTCTGCATAACTGCGACCGCGTTCCATTTCTTGTGTCTTTGGCTTGGACAGGTGATTGATCAAAATCTTTTCAGTGAGGGTGAGTGGGCGACCAAGCCGCTTGCGGCCAATCGCTACGTTTGCTGCGAGTTTGTCGTACACGTTGTTGACGAGTTCGATCGGTGTTCCTGCACTGACAGCCATGGTGGTCCTCCAAGGTGAAGATGTATGAGTGAAGAGGTTGCTTTTCGCCTCTAAGTATACAAGTATAGTACAAGTGAGAAGTATCCGATATCAAGAAATAGCTGGCGCGCTCCGCGAACGAGTGCAGGCCGGACAGTTTTTGGCTGGTCGCTTGTTGCCGAGTGAATCTGAATTGTCTACCGAGTTTGCAGTCAGTCGAGTGACGGTGCGGCGCGCACTTGAAGTGTTGCGTGATGAAGGTCTTGTCAATGCGCGACAAGGTTTCGGATGGTTTGTTGCATCGGACCCAGTGAGTCAGAGTCTTGGTCGTTTGGGAACGATTGAAGAACAGATGGTGGCAAGTGGTTTACAACCTGCACGACAAATTGTGGATTTTGCTTATGAAAAAGCATCGCGCAAAGTTGCCAAAGTGCTGGAATGCGACCAGGTGCTTCGCGTGAAGCGAGTCAACATGGCAGACGACCATCCATTTGCAGTGGTCACCGTCTGGTGCCCGTACGAACTGGGCAAACACTTGTCGCGACACGATGTGGAGAACTCGTCGTTCTACAACTTGCTCAAGATCGAACTTGGTGGTGCGACGCAAACCATTGGGGCTGACGCCGCAACGGCAACCGAAGCACAATTGCTCGAAATTCCGATTGGTTCACCAGTACTGAGTTGTGATCGAACGACAAAAGATAAGCACGGCAATGCCGTGTTGGTATCGCACCATGTGTTTCCTGCTCATCGCACCAACTTCGTGGTGGATTTGCCAGCAGTTACTGCATCAATCGCACCCACTGGGCTGCGACTTGTTGATTAGCTGTTGATTACCACTTGTCCCAGTGCAAAACTTTTTCGAGTGGCTCACGTTTTGCCGGTTTGAAATCAGTGCCTTTGGTATAAGCGATTGGGAACATTCCGCCTTGTGTGATTTTTTCGTAAGGAATACCCAGAAGTTCGGCAGCTTTCTTTTCCCCATCCAGCATGAGGTGGATGGTGGTCCATGCTGAGCCAATTCCGCGTTCGCGCAAAGCAAGCATGAAGCTCCATACAGCTGGAAGCAGTGAGCCCCATCCGCCAGCTCCAGTTGCTACATCAACATTTTCCAACCGACCCTTGATGCATGGAATCATCAGCATTGGAGCCTTCTCAAAATTTTCGGCGAGAAATGAAGCGGAATCGCGAACGCGAGTCATTTGGTCACCTAAGTCGGCTCCGGTGTTTCCACCGCGAGGCAACGATGCGTAAATGTCCCAGTTGGCTCGGTAGATCTCTGCGAGTGCCTTCTTCTTCGCTTCGTCTTCTACAACGATGAAGTGCCATCCCTGTTGGTTTCCACCGGTAGGTGCCTGAAGCGCAATGTCAAGGCATTCCTCAACGATTGAACGCTCGACTGGGCGATCAAAGTCCAGGCGCTTACGGACGCTGCGGGTGGTTTTGAGAACTTCATCGGCTGACAGGTTGAGTTGCATACAGACAAGTGTGCCATGCCACGATAGAGACGAACTAGTTAAAGGGAGAATTGCTGTGATTCCAGGAGTTGTAGACAATCGAGTAACCATCGACATCGTTGACGGTATTGCCGATGTGCGAATGAATCGTGCCGACAAACGAAACGCGCTCGATAACGCAATGTTCGCATCGCTGGCCGCTGCAGGCGAGTTTTTGAAAACCAATACAGCAATTCGCGCAGTGGTGCTTTCGGGAGACGGTGCGTCATTTTGCGCAGGTCTTGATTTTGGTTCATTTCAAGTAATGGCAGAAGGTCCAAAGTCGGATGGACAAGTGAATGCCGGTGCTATGTCGGAGGGACGCATCACGCATCTTGCACAGCAGGTGTGTTGGGTATGGCAAGAAGTCCCCGTTCCAGTAATTGCTGCAGTGCATGGTCACGCACTCGGTGGTGGAATGCAGATTGCACTCGGTGCCGATATTCGTTACATCCACCCAGACACGCAGTTGTCGGTTCGTGAAGTGCACTGGGGACTCATTCCCGACATGACCGGCACGTTGATGTTGTCGCGCCTCGTGCGCCCAGATATCGCTAAAGAATTGGTATTCACCGCAAAAATCATCTCTGGAAAAGAAGGGTACGAAATCGGTCTTGCGACACACCTTTCGGTAAATCCACATGCCGACGCCATGGTGCTTGCTCGTGAAATTGCAGGACGAAGCCCAGATGCGGTTCGTGGGGCAAAGAAACTCCTCAATTTGCAGGCAAACGATGGGGCAGCGCAGCAGTTTGCGAGCGAACGCGAGGTGATTGGCAGGCTCATTGGGCAGGCCAACCAAGCCGAGGCCGTGATGTCGCATTTCGAAAAACGACCAGCAAACTTTCAATCGGCATCATTGTTTTAAGGAATTCTCGCTAGAGTTTTCATACGGGCCAATGTCGTCCCGGTGAGCAATTCGCTCACACCCGAATGCGTTCTGCGAACGAATTCGGTGATTACAGAGGACGACAATGCATAACTCCATGCCGCCTGCAAGCGGTTTATACGACCCACGCTTTGAACACGACGCCTGTGGCGTGTCGTTTGT
>CANKVI010000037.1 GCA_947487095.1 Acidimicrobiaceae bacterium
GATACGGTGGCGGGTTTGGTGGGCTTACCAGCGAACTACAACCTTCTACTACATACTTCGTGCAAGGGTTTGCGAAAACTTCTTCAGGGACATATTCGTCTGAGATTATTGCGATTACAACCACATCTGAGGAAGCTGCTGCACGTAACACCACTACGACAACCAGCCCTGCTCCTTCAAACACTCCAGATCCGACAACTTCAAATTCTGGAGGTGGCACACCCTCTTCAACGGCCAATACTTCAGCGCCTGCAAACCGAGTGAGTTCGGTAACAACGGTTCAAGATGCAATTGAAGATGACGGAGTAGAAGATGATTTTGCAGAAATCAACGTGCGGTTAGCAGCTGACAAATTTGACCTTCGAATTAATTCGAGTTACCCGGAAACAGAAATGATTATTCGAGCACGCAAGCCAGGTTCTCGGGTTATTGTCTGGAGCATTACAACAAACACTGATGGTTCGCGTCGAATTTTGACTTCTCGAAATCTTTCTGGGTACACACTCTCATTGCTTGTTGACGCTGAAGTTTTCCACCGAGTTCGAATTCGTTAGGCAGCGCGAAGGGCTCGCCAGATGGCGCGGTAATTGGGGTATTCGTAGACGTCATTGACGTAACCCGACTTGCGCAATTCGGCGTGATATTTCGGCAAGGAACGAAATGGAATTCCAGCGTCTGTGTGATGGGCAATGTGCCAACCAAGGTTGAACGGCACAAACAAGAAACTTGCAATTAGATGTTGACGTACTGAATGTGTGGTCACTCGACGATCGTCGTCTGCACGCAGGCCACCATGCTCTGCAATTGAACGGAGTCGATTCATTACACGCCACACCGTCAGTTGAGGAATGAACCAAAACGCTATGTACACGAGTGGGTGGGAAACAAGTGAAATCAAAACGAGCAAGACGAGTTGGGTGACGAGAATTTTCGCTTGTGTTCGTTTGCCGAATCCATCTTTACGCAGGGGATGTCGAAATTGGTCCCGGATCATTTTGAAGCCTGTAATTCCCAGAGCGTCACGACGCATCTTGCGCCAGAAACTGTCGCTCGTGATTGGGTAGTTGGCATACAGCGGAATGTCGGGTTCGTTTGGTCCGAACTCTTCGCGATGGTGCGCCATGTGCACGTAGCGATATGCATCGGAATTAACAAATGAGAGATAGCCGAGCAACCATCTTCCTGCAAAGTCGTTCAGTTTTCGATTGCTGAACAGCAGTCGGTGTACCGATTCGTGCATCATGGCCAGAATTTGTGCATGGGCACGCCCCATTAATACGAAAGCAATGACGTATGTAAGTGGGTTGTGGAGTGTTAGTGCGGCCCACACGATGGCAATGGTTTGAACATAGATACTGGCTACCGAAACTGCATTGCGAACATTTGGGATGCGACGCAACTCTGTGCGTAATTCTGGTTTTGGGTGACCATTTGGGGTGATGCGGGAAGAGGGCAGCACCTCGGTAAATGCAGCTGAATCAGGAACCATTCCGCCGAGGCGAGGTGATGCCGATGTGCTCATTGAGAACTGTTTACCACTTGCGGTCTACCCACTCCTGAAGGTGCGGGCGCTCGTTGCCAATAGTGGTGTCGAGGCCGTGTCCTGGAAGAACGATGGTGTCGGCTGGAAATGTGAACAGTTTCGTATCTATGGAGTGAATGATGGTGTCGAAGTCGCCACCTTCAAGTGCCGTATTGCCCGGGCCGCCTGGAAACAAAGTGTCGCCGGTAAACAGCAGCGGCGTATCGGCAACTGCAAACGAGATAGAGCCTTCGGTGTGGCCGGGGTTATGAATGGCATGCAATCGAAGTTTTCCTACCTCAATCACTTCAGCGTCATCAATGAACACGTCGTAGCCGACATCTTTCAACCGCGGTGCATCCAACGCGGTAACGGCAACTTCGTAACCTGCTTCACGCATTGCGGGTACCGCTTGAATGTGGTCCCAGTGACCGTGTGTTTCAAGCACTCGTCTTACGCCAAGTTTGCGGCACAACTCCAGGAGCTGTTCATGTTCGTTTGCTGCGTCAATAAGAACTGCTTCACCGGTGGCTGTGCAACGAATAACAAACACGTTGTTGTCGTATGGCCCAACAACAACTTTGTGTACTTCAACATTGGTGTCTTTCCAGTGCAGCGTTGCGCTCATGATGAAACGACCTCGAATCCAAGTGAAAGCGCAACGGGTATCTGCGCTGGATCGAAGGTTACAAATGAAACTGGTTGCGGAAGGCGTTGAGCAGCAGAAAGGTGCAGTGCATCGCTGATGTGCAGTGGCTGTTCGCGGATGAGGTGGGATGCATCGTCGAGGCAGCGTTGATCAACCGGAACCACTGCCACATAATCCCATGTATGGCGGATGGCGTCTTCAAGATCGCGGCGAAGAATTGGCTCTTCGGTTAGCCGGTCAATTGCTGCGAGTGCCTCCGTGAGCGCGATTGCGCTGGCGCACCAATGAGGGTCACTATTCAATGCATCGTGAGTGATGTTTCTTGCAGGTCCGGAAATGTGCAATGCAATGAGTGCACTGGTATCGAGCACAACGGTCATCCGCGCACCTCGCGTAACAGTTGGTCAATACGTGCTCCACTGTGAACTGAAACTGGTTCGCTCAATACGAAAGCATCTTTTCTGCGTGGGGCAATGAGTGCGGTCTTGGCAATAAGTTCCGTTATAGAAACTTGAGTGCTTGTGGAGTTCAGTGGACCTAAAAGCGCGACGGGTTCTCCGCTCACCGAGATCACAATGTTCTCGCCGGCACCAGCACGCTGAACATATCTGGCAGATTGCTCTCGGAGTTCACGAATGCCGAGATGCCTTGCGGGTGTTGGCTTTGTCTGTTTGGCCATAAGGACAGGCTAGGCCGAGGCCGCTTGTTTTGTGTACATAGGTGTACACACCTAAATTGGCGCGGTAATGGATGAATGAGCAAGGATGTCCCCATGAACTTTGCATTCACAGAAGAACAAGAAGAACTCCGTAAAACAGTCCGCGCGTTTCTTGACTCAAAGTCACCAGAAACCGCAGTGCGCGAGCAGATGGAAACCGAAAAAGGTTTTGACCCTGCAGTGTGGTCGCAAATGGGTGAGCAGATGGGCCTTCAGGGGTTGTCAATTCCTGAAGAGTTCGGTGGCTCCGGTTACAGCTTCATCGAACAAGGTGTAGTTCTTGAAGAAATGGGACGTGCATTGTTGTGCGCACCGTATTTCTCCACAGTCGTTCTTGCAGCAAACACGTTGTTGCTCAGCGGCGACGAAGCAGCAAAGAAGAAGTCATTGCCAGGAATTGCAAGTGGCGAGTTCACAGCAACTCTTGCAACCACGGAGCCTTCGGGAAAGTGGGACGAAAAGGGAATCACCATGGAAGCCAAGGGCAGCGGAAGTGATTTCACGCTGACCGGCACCAAGATGTTCGTGATTGATGGACACACCGCGGACTTGATCATCGTTGCCGCTCGCACGGGCAAGGGCGTTTCGTTGTTCGCGGTAGATGGCAAAGCAAAGGGTCTTACCCGCATCGCACTTTCCACCATGGACCAAACCCGCAAGCAAGCAAAGTTGGAGTTCAATGCAACTCCTGCAACGTTGGTCGGCACCGAAGGTAAGGGCTGGGACGTGTTGAGCAAAGTGTTCGATCTTGCTGCTGTTGCACTTGCTGCAGAGCAAGTTGGTGGCGCACAGAAAGTTCTTGAAATGGCAGTTGAGTACGCAAAGGTTCGCGTGCAGTTCGGTCGCCCAATTGGTTCGTTCCAAGCAATCAAGCACAAGTGTGCAGACATGTTGCTTGAAGTTGAATCAGCAAAGTCGGCTGCCTACTACGGCATGTGGTGTGCAGCAGAAATGAACGACGAACTTGCTTCGGTTGCTTCTCTTGCTAAGGCCTATTGCTCAGAGGCGTACTTCCACGCTGCTGCAGAGAACATTCAGATCCATGGTGGTATCGGCTTTACCTGGGAACACCCAGCGCACTTGTACTTTAAGCGTGCAAAGTCGAGTGAGTTGTTGTTCGGTGATCCTTCCTATCACCGTGAACTTCTTGCACAGCGCATTGGCATCTAAGTGAGAAACGCAGCATGTCTGCGATAACACTTCTTTTTGCAGCACTCTCTTCGGTTTCGACGTTTGTCATTGCTGCGGTCGTAATTGGTCGCGAAGCCCATCGTTTGGACGGTGTTGCTCCTCGCGCGGTGTACGACCCAGATGAGGCAACTCGGTACGTGGCCGACCACTTACCTTCAGAAACCCAGTCGCGTTTGACCTTTGACGAACTTCGTAAATTGCTCGTTTTGCACATGCGGTGGATGCACGACAAGGGCCTGCAGCCTGCTGACGTGATTGATCGCAGGCAAGACATTGATTCAACGCTTGTTGTGGGAGAAGAAACGCTTACGGCGTACCTGATTGGTAAAGCCGAGGAGTCAAAAATTGATGTGCTTGATGACGTTGATCTTGTGCACGTAGTACGTGCACACCTCGACTATTTTGAAGCTATTGGGGCAGTCGGCCCGAGTGCTTCAACCAACGATCTCTGACCAAGCACGTTTTGCTTCCACACCGAGATGTAACGCTCGAGATGTGGGTTGAAATACGGATCATCATCTAATTTGTCGCGCCAGCGCTTGCCGATTGACGCAACTTCAAACGGACGCAGTTTCGGAGACCTGGTTTTAGACTCGAAGTGATACAGCTGCGCATGGGGGGTCCACACGATTCGGTATCCGGCGTCGCGTAACTTCAATCCGAAATCAACGTCGTTGTAGTTGGATGGAAACAGCGTGCACAATCCGCCCACTTCAAGGAAGGCACTGCGCTTAATGAGCACGCATGCAGCAATGACGCCTGAAACCTCACGTTGAACTCGCAGCATGTTCTGCGCACCAACATGCTGTGGCGAACGATGCCTGTAGAGGTCGTAGGGGATTGGGTTCAAAATATGGCCGGCGCTTTGAATGAGGCCGTCTTCGTACAACAGCATTGGTCCGGCCATGGCAACTTCTGGATCTTCGAGAAGACCCATCAGCGTTTCGATGGCATCGGGCGAGATGAATTCGGTGTCATCGTTCAGCAGCAAGATGTAGTCGCCATCAGAATTCACCACTCCGAGGTTCACTTTTTCGGCGAAATTGAACTCTTGGTCGTACTCCACCACCTTGATCAAGTTTGAGCCAGCGTCAATTATTTCATTGCGCGACTCCTGAGTTGTTTCCTTGTCTAGAACAGCAACAATTTCAAGGTTTTTGTAGGTACAGGTGTGACGTAGCGATCGAATGGCGTGAGCCGCCATGACGATGTTCTTGCCACGAATTTCCTGCACGGTACCTCGCGTAGGCACGATGACGCTGATCTTTGGCTTGCGCGAGACGTGTCGATTCACACGCACAACTGGAACATTTGTGTCAATACTGCACTCAGCGTTAATTCCTGTTCGTGTGCAATGTTCGGTGACTGCGTCAAGGCTTGCGGTTGGTTCTATGCGATCTTGCGTAGACAGGCACAGCACTTCGGCAATTCGGACGGCGTTCTTGCTGTGCTCGGAAAGGCGTAGTGATCGATCGTGGCTGTGCAGCTTGGAAAGAAATGTTGCTCCACCCGCTGAAGCCGCTACGCGAGCTCGTACTGCAACCAAATCACCTACGTAGTTGTGCGAACGAAGGCGCTCGGGCGACCAGCCAGGGCGGCGCACATTCGTAACTTCTTCGAACCGAGATGGCCTGCCGTGCGAAGAATCGCCATAGATGAAATCAATGCCAGGTTGCTCAGTGAGTTTCTGATCGATTACTGCCAAGGCAGTAGGGGAAAGTTCATCTCCCGCACGCAGAAACACCACAACTGCGTGTTCAATTACCACAACATCGCTTCTTGCAATCACGATTGAGCTAGTGCGCATCTTTCGCGTTCGCGTGACTCGTTCATGGTCAAGAGATGATTCGCTAATGATCCAATGGTTTGGAACAATGCTGCTTTCGAGCAGCGAGTTTGCCGACTTACGAAGTTGGCGAACCGAGCAATGTGCTCCGCTGGTCACAACAATGAACGAGTGTCTCAAGATGCTGCCTTCTTCACGGCGAAGCGAACCCAGCGTGGAGCATGGCGATAGGCAAAACGAACTGGCCGTAACCAGCCTTGGTGCACCCAATCGATTTGCTGCGAAGCCTGGCTTTCGCGCGCGAAGGACTTACTGAAGTGGTAGTCCTCCATCGAGGCATCCTTGCCGTACTTGGCAATAACCCGCAGTTCTGCGCGGGCACCAAATTCGGCATCGCGGGCAACTAGTTCCTCAAGCTTTGCGTTCACCGCAGGATCGTGTGACAACGCCATGTACCTAAGCCTAATGATCGAGAAAAGTCCTAGATCATCATATTCAGTTGACTGACAATTCGCTGTGCGAGCGCAGTGTCGCCAGTAGATGTCCAATCCAACTCGGTGGATTGCTTTCTGCCAGTAGCGAGTGCTGTAAACACGGTGCTGTCTAACGAAATTTCACACAACATATTGGCTGGGGCTGAAGCAACAATGTTTGCGCGTCCTTCGGTAACTGAAATATAAATAGTGCGTTGCACAGCACCAGTAATGGTGATTGACACTGACTCGCCCTCTGGGGTGGCAGCACGCTTGCCAACAACGATGGGAAGAGTGCGGATGAGTCGGTCAATGGTGTGTTCTGCACACGGCCCGCCGTGATTGCCCGCAATGTTCAATGCACGTCGAATATCTTGATCGTGAATCCACAGGTCGAGAATGCGAATGTCGAGGAAATCTCCAAGAGTTCCAGGACCCGTTGGCATCATCATTGGCTTATCGAAATACTCCGCATCTGCAGTTCGTAGTTGGTTCGCGCGCTCTGCTGCAGTTGCTTTCCATTCGGTAAACACTTCGCTTCCTGCAAGCGAACGTCGTGCATCAATTTCATGTTCGTTGTGTTCGCCGATCGGGTTTTTGATGTAGTCATACTTTGGCGACTTGTGAGTGGTTGGCGGTTTGCCAAGCAACATGTTCTCGATGCCAACGAGGTGCGAAATGTTGTCTTGCACACTCCAGCCGGGGCAATCTGTCGCTGTCTTCCACTGAGATTCAGTGAGCGGCGCGCATAGTTTGGTTAATGCATCCATTGCTTGAATGGTTAGGGAAACCTTTTGTTCAATACTCATGTGCGCCTCACAGTGCTGGGTTCTGAACAGTCTTCCATTCGCGTGCTTTGAGGTACGGGTTGAAGACGTTTCCAATGTGTTCAAGGTCTGCTTGGGTCTTTGGTGTCTTGATTTCGTACAAGCCAGGGAAGTGGGCGTACGCAACGGTGAGGTCCCATAGCTCAATCGCATCGCTTCCCTCAGGTGCTGGAACGACAACTGGACCAAACACTGCACGACCAGTTGCAAACTTCAGAATTGGAACACCAAACCCTCCGAGTTCGCTCACTGCAAATTCATGATCGTTGCGCACATCATCATGCGTGCTCGCATCGGCCAGCGCATCTCTCCAAGCATTTAGCGGCGCACCAATGTTTTCAAGTAATTGCAGTGCAGTTTCCTCTTCGTATGGTCGTCGACCTTCAATGTGTAACGCATTGCCAATTGCTTCATACCATTTGTCGCACAAATCCATATCGGTGCGGCGTAGCCACGCACCGATGCGCATCGGTGTCCAACCAAATGAAACTTCGCGCTCCCATGGGTGCTTTTTGCCTTCAAGTCGATTGGTCTCTTCCAGGCTGAAGAATTTCCAGTTGATAGCCACGCCGTTTAGGGATCGCACATTGCGAATCCACAGCGACGTTTGATGGGCCCAAGGGCACATGGGGTCAAAATAGAAGTCCACGGCTGAAACTGACTTCGGGTTGTGCTTTAAGGTCGTCATAGTCTCAGACTAGATTTAATTGGTATGAAACGTCCTAGTCGGTTTGAGCACACACGATTCCTTGGCGATAAGCGCACCCAATTGGTGTATGACCTTGACGAATGGACTGACGAAGCTGTCGTGAATGAGATCTCGGAGAGCGGGGTAGGACTGTGCTTTGGCCCTGACACTCTCGCTGAAGCACGAAATCGCGGCTACACCTTGGCCGTGCCTGGCGTCTCGCGTCGCCAACTTAAGCCACGCGCATAAGTCGTGAGCGCAACCGAAAGCGCTTCTCAGATGAATGGCTCGTTCCTTTCGGGCGGGCTAAACCTTGCGCGATATCTAGTGCAACCAACCGGAAAAACCGGTGCGCTGCCAGCCATGGTGCTGTGCCACGGATTTCCAAGTGGTGGAATCGACGCGCGACATTCTGCTGGAACCTTTTCCGAGCTGTGTGATCGCGTTGCCAACGAACTTGGTTGGACAGCAATGACATTTACCTTTCGCGGGTGTGCAACCAGCGAAGGCGATTTTTCAATGCAAGGTTGGATTGACGACTTGCGCGCTGCAATTACGCACGTGGTTGCAGAGTCGTCGCCGAGTGGTATTTGGCTTGTGGGCAACAACACAGGTGGGTCGCTTGCCTTGTGCGTTGCTGCCGATGACCCACGCGTGAACGGATGTGCATTGCTTGGTGCGCGCGCCGACTTTGATGACTGGGCAGATCAGCCACGTCGCTTTCTTGAACACTCTCGTGAAATTGGTGCAATTCGTCGCCCGAGTTTCCCACCTTCAGTTGAAGAGTGGGGTCGTGAGCTTCGTCGCTTCCGTCCAACTGATGCTGCGCGACGGTTTTCTCCGCGACCGTTGTTCTTAATGCATGGCCAGGATGACGACATTGTGCCGACTGCAGATTCACGAGTGTTGGCACAAGCTCATGGTGCAGCTGAACTGCAAATCATTCAAGGTGCTGGGCACCGACTGCGTCACGATCCGCGGGCAATGGCTGTCTTGCTTGGCTGGCTCGATCGTCAGCGCACACTTGCTGCAATGTAGTTAGTCGTTCTCGGCCTTACTGTGCCAGTTCCATGCGCTTGAAATGATGTCGCGCAAATCGTGTGTTGCTTTCCAACCAAGTAATGCTCGAACCAGCGTTGGGTCTGCAAACACTGAAGTCGGGTCGCCAGGTCGACGCTGTGTGATGACTTGAGGAACTT
>CANKVI010000038.1 GCA_947487095.1 Acidimicrobiaceae bacterium
GATCGTTCAACAAACCCAGATGCCGCAGTTCCGAATGCCAAAGCGATGATGGTCGGTGCGTGTTCGTATTCGACTGACGTACCGAACGAACCTTCGCAAATTAGTGCTCGCGTTGCGCGGTATGCATGGGCCGATTACTACGAAACACTTCGTGATGGTCTGGGTGTTGTTGCCGAAGCACTACAAACCGATGGTTGGAATGCTCAGGTGTTTGTGGATCACAATGCGCTCGTCGATCGTGAAGCCGCCTATCTCGCTGGTCTCGGTTGGTACGGCAAGAACGCAAACTTGCTCATCAGCGGCGCAGGAAGCTTTTTTGTTTTGGGAAGCGTCGTGACCGATGCACCACTTGTGGTGAACGAGCGTCCTGTTGATGATGGATGCGGCGCATGTAAACGCTGTTTAGATTCGTGCCCAACAAACGCAATTGTCGAACCAGGCGTAATTGATGCCGCAAAGTGTTTGGCATGGCTCGTGCAAAAGCCTGGCGTATTCAATCGCGACTACCGAGTTGCGTTAGCCGATCGCGTATATGGCTGCGATTCGTGTCAGGACGTGTGCCCGCCAACTATTCGTTTGGGCATCACAACAAAACCAACCGCAGTTCGTGCGTGGGTTCCCATCTTGCACATGCTGAACATGGATGACGCGCAACTTCTGGAGTCTGTTGGTCAGTGGTACATCGCAGACCGCAACCCCATGTGGGTGCGACGCAATTTGCTCATCGTGCTTGGAAATATTGGAAGTGCGGAAGATGAGGGAGTGCGCAATGCCATTCAACAGTTCTGCTCACATGCAGAACCAATGCTTCGAGCACATGCAATGTGGAGTGCCGCACGTCTCGGGCTGCATCAATTCATTCCTCAAACCGATGAAGATCCAGTAGTGGTGGAGGAGTTGCGGAACTTGCCTGAAGTGCGGGTTGGCTAACGCATCTGTCAGTATTGGTGCGAGCGCCTTCCATGAAACATCTTCTCGTCACGAACGATTTCCCCCCAAAGGTTGGCGGAATTCAGAACCTCTTGTGGGAGTGGTGGCGTCGTTTACCGCCAGATTCGTTTGCTGTGCTTACGTCACCGCATAAAGACGCGGCGGAATTTGATGCGCAACAGCCGTACCTCATTCGGCGCACAAAGGAACCTGTGTTGTTGCCTCACCCGTGGATGATTCAACGGATTAATGAAATGGCAGAGGAGATTGGTGCCGACTTCGTAGTTCTCGACCCAGCGGTTCCGCTCGGCATCGTTGGCCCGTCGCTCAAGCTTCCGTACATGGTGGTGTTGCACGGCTCTGAAGTAACAGTGCCAGGTCGTTTGCCAGGGTCAAAGCAAGTGCTTTCACGTGTGTTGCGTGGTGCGCAGCACATCATTGCTGCCGGCGGATATCCCGCTGCTGAAGCTCGTCAAGCCGGTGGCGAAAGTTTGCCAATCACCGTTGTTCCACCTGGAGTCGATACTCAGCGGTTTGCTCCAATTGCGGACGAGCAACGCAAAGCAACTCGTTCGAAGTTCGGTTTAGATGAAGATACCGAGCTCATTGTTGGAGTGAGCCGACTGGTTCCGCGCAAAGGTTTCGACACACTCATTCGTGCTGCAGCCGCGCTTGCACCAAGCAGGCCGAAGTTGCGTGTTGTCATTGGTGGCAAGGGTCGTGATACCGATCGGCTACAGAAACTCATCGAACAAACTCGCGCTCCAGTCACATTGGCAGGAAGAGTGTCAAACGAAGACCTTCCGCTGTTGTATGCAAGTGCAGATCTTTCAGCAATGTTGTGTCGCACGCGGTGGGGTGGTTTGGAACAAGAGGGTTTTGGAATTGTGTTTTCTGAAGCTGCCGCATGTGGCGTGCCACAAATTGCGGGTCAAAGCGGTGGCTCGGCGGAGGCGGTTGTCGATGAAGTAACCGGATTGGTAATTGACGAACCAAGCAATGTCGCAAAAGTTGCACGAGCAATCGATTCTTTGCTTAGTGACAAATCACGATTGCAATCAATGGGTATCGCTTCGCGTCAGCGGGCTCTTGCTGAATTTGATTACGACGTGCTGACTGCAAGACTTGCTGCTGTGTTGGGAGTTAAGGCATGAAGATCGTAAAACTGAACGTGGTCCTCACATCTGTTTTCGTTCTCTTCACCGTTCTTGCGGTAGTGGTGTTCAACGCGCCGTTGCGCAGGATGGTGGCAATAGTCGATCTGTTGCTGTTCGCAGTTGGTGTCGCCACATTCATTTGGGGTTACTTCTCGGCTGTTCAGCGCAGTCGTAGTGATGAAATTTCGGTTGCCGCGCTGTTTCTTTTGATTGACGGTGCTGCGACGAAGTCGGTTATGCGGATCATGAATGCGGCGCTCGCAATTCAGGTCATTGTTGGGCTCGGTGGCGCGATTATCCGCAGGTCCACGGACGGGGTTTCTGGAAGCACCTTGGCTTTCGGTGTGTTGGTGCCGTTGCTCGGGCTTGGCCTTAATGGACTCTGGGCCAGTAAGTACGGAACATTTGGGCAGCGAATTCTCGGCGAGGTTTCTGCGCCAGAGGGTGAAATCGGCAAAGATGGTGCTCATGGTTGATTCTGGGTCGGACACAGTATTCATTGCGGCAACAGCAGAACGATGCTTCGACGTTGCAAGCAATTTTGAGCAATACCCAGAGTGGGCCAAAGACGTAAAAGAAGCGACCGTGCTCACTCGCGATGCACAAGGTCGACCGCACAGGGTTGAGTACCGCGCATCAGCGCTTGGCAGAAGCACTCACTACACATTGGAGTACGACTACTCGAAGGCGCCACATGCGTTGTCGTGGCATTTGGTAGACGGTGACATCATGCGTTCATTGCGTGGTGCATATTTGTTTAACGCAGACGGAACTGGTACGCGAGTTGCATACGACCTTGCTGTCGAGTTGGTTATTCCACTTCCAGGGTTTGTGAAGCGTCGCGCAGAAATGCGTATTCTCAGCACGCTGAAAGAACTGAAGACCCGTTCCGAATCGTGAATCCTGCCGCAGGCATCGATGTTGGTGGTACCAAATGTCTTGGCGTAGTCATCGATGAGCAAGGAAATGTTGTTCGCGAAGTTCGCAAGCCAACTCCAACAGCCGATTATCTCGTAGAAACTCTTGCCTCAATAGTCCGCGAATTAGGCGAACACGCAACGGTTGGGCTTGGTGTTCCCGGCTTGATTTCGCGAGACGGAGTGATTCGTTCTTCGCCAAACATGAATACCGCAATTGAGTTTCCCGTCCGCGAACAACTTGCTCGCGCATTGGGCGAACCGGTGTGGTGCGACAACGATGCAACGTGTGCAGCACTTGCCGAATGGCAGCGCGGTGCTGGTGTTGGTTCGCGCGATATGTGGATGGTCACGTTGGGAACAGGAATTGGTGGCGGACTTGTTTCGGGTGGCGCGTTGCAACACGGTGCACATGGTCATGCAGGCGAAGTTGGGCACATGGTCGTGCAGGCAGACGGCGATGCGTGTCCGTGTGGTCAACGTGGATGTTGGGAGCGATATGCATCTGGCGCCGGGCTCTCGCAGCTCGCTGGAGGAATTGCAGGCGAAGAAGTGATCGATCGTGCCAGACGCGGTGACGCGGCCTCTCTCGAAGTGCTCGAAAAATACAGCACATGGGTGGCTCTCGGGCTTGCCAACATCGCCAACATGTCAGACCCCGACACCATTGTCATTGGTGGGGGCGTCATGGAGAATGTGGACATTCTGTTGCCGCGCATTAAGGACCGCTTTGCCACCATGCTGTACGCCCCAAGCCATAGGGTTCACCCCGTGCTGAAATCGGCACAGTTGGGCGAGCGAGCCGGTGCAATTGGTGCCGCTTTACTGCATCTTCACGACTAGTTTGTCTCTGTGGAATTTCGACGCATCACCAATTTGCCCCCGTACGTCTTCACGATCATCAACAATCTGAAGATCCAGGCGCGTCACGAAGGTGCAGACGTCGTCGACTTGGGTTTCGGTAACCCAGACATTCCTTCTCCGCAAATTGCGGTCGAAAAGTTGATTGAAGCCGCACAGAACTCTAAGAACCACCGTTATTCACTCTCGCGTGGCTTGCCAAAACTTCGCGAAGCCGTAGCCGACATGTACATGCGTAACTGGGGAGTGAAGCTCAATCCAGAGACGCAAATTACCAACACCATCGGTTCAAAAGAAGGTTTCAGTCACCTCATGTGGGTGTTGCTTGATCGCGGCGATGCCGCAATTGTTCCTAGCCCGAGTTATCCAATTCATATTTACGGACCAATTTTCGCTGGGGCCGACGTTCGTCAAGTGCCAATGCAAAGTCAGCAAGTAATTGACGACCAGCAATACTCCGATGAGTTCTTTGCCAACCTCACCGAGGCGTACAAGAACGGTTGGCCTCGCCCGCGAGTGCTGGTGGTGTCGTTCCCACACAACCCGACTGGCGCAACTGTCGATCTTCCATTCATGCAACGCGTTGTCGACTTCTGTCGCGAGCGCGACATGATCGTGGTGCACGACTTCGCCTATGCCGACGTTGGCTTCGATGGTTATAAGCCACCATCAATCCTGCAAGCTGAAGGCGCTATGGAGTGCGCAGTTGAGTTGTACTCCATGACGAAAAGTTTTTCTATGGCCGGATGGCGTGTTGCGTTTATGGCGGGCAACGAACAAGTTGTTGGTGCGCTCATGAAGTTGAAGAGCTACCTCGACTACGGAACATTCCAGCCAGTGCAGATCGCTGCAACGGTTACGTTGAACGAGGCGCAGGATTTCCCACAGGAAGTTTCAAACATTTACGAGAGCCGTCGCAATGCACTCATTGACGGGCTCGACAGAATTGGATGGCACATTCCAAAGTCGCGCGGTTCCATGTTTGTGTGGGCGCCAATTCCCGAAGCGTATAGCGACATGGATTCAGTTGAGTTCTGCAGCCACTTAGTTCGCGATTGCAACGTTGCGCTTTCACCGGGCGCAGGTTTTGGTCCGGGTGGAGAAGGGTACGCTCGCTTTGCGCTTATTGAAAACGAGCAGCGCATTGCGCAAGCAGTGCGCAATCTAAAAGCCGGGCTTACGCGCCTTCAGTAAGAAAGGTTTCTCATCATGAACACCAACTATTCGCTCGGTCTTCATGAAATTGGAAACAATTGTTACGCGTACTTACAACCCGATGGTGGTTGGGGGTACAGCAATGCAGGTCTCATTGTTGGCGAAGGCTCATCGCTTCTGGTTGACACATTGTTCGACCTAAAACTCACCGCCTCAATGCTCGACTCCATGAAGGGCGCTACACAGTCTGCGCCAATTGCCACCGTGGTGAACACTCATGCCAATGGCGACCACTGCTACGGAAATGAATTGGTAGTCGGTGCAGAAATAGTTGCGTCTGCAGCCACAGCGCATGAAATGACCGAAGTTCCACCAGCAATGTTGGCGGCACTGAACAAAGCACCGGGGGAAGTGGGTGATCTGTTCAGATCATTCTTTGGTGATTTCGAATTCGAAGGAATTGAAATGACGATGCCAACGCAAACATTTACTGGTCGACTTACGGTGAATGCTGGTGGTCGCGACGTAGAACTCATTGAAGTGGGGCCAGCGCACACTGCGGGAGACACCATTGCCTATGTTCCCCATGCCCGCACGGTGTACACGGGAGACATTTTGTTTATTGGTGGAGCCCCAATCGTGTGGGCAGGCCCGCTCGAAAACTGGATAGCAGCATGTGATCTCATCAATTCGCTTGATGTTGAAACTGTGGTGCCTGGCCACGGTCCACTTACCGATAAGGCAGGGGTTTCACGCGTTCGCGAATACTTGGCTTACGTGTTGCGCGAGGCGAGCCATCGTCAAGCGCAAGGCATGGACGCCTTCGATGCTGCGCGAGAAATATGTGCCGACATTCTCGGCGACCCGAAGAAATCCTTTGCAACGTGGAAGGAGTTTGGTCGCATCAGCGTAAACGTCGACACGGTGTACCGAAGCAAAGACGCTTCGCATAAGAGCCCGAATGTTGTGGAGCAATTCAAGCGAATGGCGCAATTAGAAAACCAGCACTAAGCCTGTTTCTGTTTGACAACTTCTCGTCGTACTAGCGCAATCCATCCGCCTACGGCGCAAAGTGAAAAGAACAACCATTGCACGGTGTAACTCAAATGTGGACCGTTGCTGAAATCTGGGTCGACAATGGTGGAAAGTGCTGGTGCTTCAGCAGGTGTGCTTTTTAGTAGCTGCACATACACCGGCACCAAATCGCCGTCGATCTGTTGCTGCAGTCGGTCAATATCAATTCGTTGCACTTCGATAAGTTCGCCGGTTGCCGGGTCGGACACTGCGCCGGTTCGTCGTTCGCTTGAGGCTCGAACTCGACCGAGTAATGACACTTCTCCAGTCGGTGCAGGTGGGAACTCGTTTGCTAAAGGAAGGAAGCCCCGGTTGACCAGAATTACGGTGCCGTCATTGAGGAGCATGGGAGTAATTGCGTCATAACCAGCCATGCCATTTTGGGAAACGTTGACCAGACTGATGTCTTCGCCCTGTAAATATGTGCCACTTAGGGCAGTAGGCATCCATTCAATGTCTTCTGGTTTGGAGTCTTGTAACAGCTCGTCAAGTGGTTGGATCGGGGCATCAAAACGCTGCACAAGTGTTGCGTTGAATTCTTTGCGTTCATTGTGACGATTGAGTTGCCACATCCCCAGGTTCACCATCACCACGACAAGTGCAATCACCAAGAGGTGAGTGGCAATCCACTTGGGTCGAACAAGAAACTTGTACATAACGATGCAAACTTACACGCGGCTACAGGCCAGCGCCGCGAGTTTCATTCAAGGTTTTCGCTAAGTTGTCGAGTGCGTCGGTGTTTAGTGAGAGCAGTTTGATGATTTCGTCGGGTTGCTTCGCCGCTAGTTCAATCAGCGTTGCCCATATTGCGTGTGGCATGCCGAAACATTTCCTCAACGCATTGCGTAGTGCAATCACTGGCTGCGTGTCGTATGTCGCGAGCATTTCCTCAACATCTCGTTTAGTGAGCAGTGATCGATATCGCTCGGCTTGGATTTGCCGCTGAATATAAGGCGAGAAGAAACCTTTGTATCTGTAACGCAATGTGTCTAACCGCCAGTCGTCTGCGCGCACACGACCTCTGCATAGCGATGTTCCACAATTGCAGTCAAACTCGTCGTAGCTGCTTGCATCGCTCATGGCGTAATCAAATGTCAGTTCTTCACCAATCGCAATATTGCGCATCGCCACAATGGTGGTGGCGTTGCGCATGCCGCAGTTGGGTTCGCATGAATGATTTATCGAATCGCCTGGCTCGCGTGTTGGCGGACCAAGGAAAATGAGATTCGTATCAACTTGAATAGATCGACTGCGTCGTTCGGCGTCGTACTCTGCGAATGCAGAATGAGTCAGCGCTGTACCGCCAAATGTGGCCACCGATGTGCCGGCAGGAATTACGTCAATTGCACGACTGCCAAATCCATGCGGTGGTGTACCAAATGGAACGGCTAGGGGAGTCAGAAAGTTCTGCACAGTGATCACCGAAAATAACGAGGTTGAGGCGCGAGACATGCGCCAACAACCTCTAACAGCGCCAACAATGCCCGCTGCGCTGATTTGACGATATCGGCAGGTAGCCTGATCTACGCAAAGCCTTCCCGGCCGCTCAGTCGGGCGGGCAATGCAAGTAGTACATCACGAGCGACCAACAGGTCCGGCAACCGGGTTTTCCCACGGTGCCATTTCGCGAAATGCGAAAGATGTGGTTACGCCAACAGGCGTAGCAACGGGCTGGCTCAGTTGGGTGAGCGTGACGAACTGCAAAAACGCATAGTTTCGTTACAGAGGAAAATGTATGACCCGACATGATTATCCAGCAACAGGTGCATGGTTTCCTGGCATGCCTGTTGGCGGTCGCAAGTTCGCGCATTTTCCAGAAGATCGACCTTTCGCGCTCGATGGCGGGAAAGTGCTCAGCAATGTTTCCATTGCGTACGAGTCATGGGGAACGCTAAATGCAGATGCATCGAATGCGATTTTGATTTGTCATGCATGGACAGGCGACAGCCACGTAACCGGCGCTGCAGAAGAAGGTAACCCCACGCCGGGTTGGTGGGAAGGTGTTGTTGGTCCTGGCAAAGCAATCGACACCAACAAATGGTTTGTGGTGTGTAGCAATGTCATTGGTGGTTGCCAAGGCTCAACTGGCCCTGCAACTGCACACCCTGAAGATGGTCAGTTGTACGGCTCGCGTTTTCCGGTAATCACTATTCGCGACATGGTGCGCGCGCAAGTGCGCCTTACCGACATGCTCGGCATTCGCAAATGGCACAGCGTTGTTGGCGGATCAATGGGCGGTATGCAAGTGCTGGAATGGGCGGTCACATTTCCCGATCGCGTGAAGACCATCGTTCCTATTGCAACGTGTGTGCAGGCAACGGCACAGCAGATTGCATGGGGAGCAATTGGCCGCAGAGCAATTCGCCTCGATCCAAAGTGGCGCAATGGCGAGTACTACGACGCTGCAATTGGTGAGGGGCCTTGGGAAGGCCTGGCAATCGCGCGCATGATTTCGCAGGTCACATTCCGCAG
>CANKVI010000039.1 GCA_947487095.1 Acidimicrobiaceae bacterium
TATTGAAAAGTTTATGCCACACGCTCAACCTGCCTGCGTCTTTCACACCTGACAACGGCTGCTCTATCCACATGTGAGCCGTAGCCATACTGGCTGAATGCGTCTCCGTGTGATCTGCCTGAAGTTTCTCTAATGCAGAAATAAGACCAGGTGGATACCTGGTCATGCGCACCGCCGAAACGTCGGCGAGGGTTTCACGTCGGCGGCTCACCGCAGCTTGCATTGCCCGCGCAATAAGTGGCGAAACCAGCAACAAGACGAAGCCAATGATGGCAATTGGATTACCTCGATCGTCGCGATCGCCACTGCGGCTCACTCTTCCGCCGTTCCACCACATCATGCGCAATGTCATGTCGGTGATCAACGCTATTGAACCGACAAGCGTGACGGCCAACGTGGAAACGAGAATGTCGTAGTTCTTAATGTGCGACAACTCATGAGCAACTACGCCTTCAAGTTCCACGCGATTCATTTGATTCAACAATCCGGTGGTAATTGCTATTGCGGCGTTTTTCGGATTGCGCCCCGTAGCAAATGCGTTCGGCGCTTCATCATGAATGATGTACACCCTTGGCTTCGGAAGGCCGCCAGCTATGCACAGGCCTTCAACCAGGTTGTGCAAACGCCGATACTCATTGACATCGGCAGGTACTGCGCGGCTTACGGTCAACGCAATTTTGTCCGACTTCCAATATGACGTAACAGCCATGACCGCTGAAATGACGAGAGCAATAACTGTTCCCGTTACCCCATTACCGATCAAGGTGCCAACAGCCAGACCAACCACGACCAGAAACACCACGAAACCGAACATCAAGAAAACTGTTCGGCGTTTGTTTGAAGCGATGAGATCGTTCACTATTAGAATTTCACTTCTGGAACTACGCGTGCAGCATCTTCTGCTTCAAAGAATTCGCGTTCAGAGAATCCGAGCATGCCCGCGAAAACAACGTTCGGGAACTTCTGAATTGCAGTGTTATATGTCGACACCGCGTCACCGTAAAACTGCCGAGCGTACGCAATGCGGCTCTCAGTGTTCGCAAGTTCTTCTTGCAACGAAACAAACCCTTGGTTTGCTTTCAAGTCTGGGTAACCCTCTGACAAAGCAAACAACTGACGCAAGGCCCCGGTCATTGCATTGTCTGCAGAAGCCTGAGCATGTGGGTCCGACGAAGCTGCCATGCCCGAATTACGCGCTGCAATAACGGCTTCAAGTGCGGTCTTTTCATGAGCCGCATACCCCTTCACCGTTTCTACGAGGTTTGGGATGAGATCAAGCCGACGCTTGAGTTGTACATCAATCTGGCTCCATGCGTTGTCAACTTCGTTACGGCGACGAATAAGCGAGTTGTACGTAACGCCAACGAAAAGCGCAAGAAGAGCGAGGACGAGGACTACTACCAGTGTTGTACTCATGCTTGCAGTCTACGGCACCAGTCTGAGACGCAGAGATCACATACTCATTGCGTGTTTTGGCGTCCATTGAGAAGTTTCGGACGACGCAGCACTCGGCCTTCAAACATCGCAACAAATCGGTTTGGAGCTATTTCAAGCAATCTCTCTGCTTCATCACTCAACAACTTGTTGTAGATCTCTATGTACAACTGCGCCAAACGCTGCATCGAGAAATCCTGCGCTCGGTCATGGCCACCCATCACCAATTGTTCACGAACCGCAATGTTCGTCATTGCCATCAGTAACGCATCGGCAAGGGCCACAGGATTTCCAGGTTTGACAAGCAAAGCATTTGTCTCGTGGGTCGCAACGTTGTTGTACCCACTGATGTTGCTTGCAACAAGTGCTGCTCCCGCCGCCATGGCTTCAAGAAGCACAATTCCAAATGATTCACCTCGCAACGAAGGCGCGCAAAAAGTTGTGCACCTAGCTAATCGATCGAGCTTGTCCTCTTCCGTGATTCTGCCAAGCCATGAAATTCGTTCATCTGCGCCGTATGTGTTTTGCAGGTCGTCGATACCCACACCGTCAGAAGCAATCCACAGCTTTACGTTCTTGGGCAAATGCGCCATCGCCTGCAGCAAAACTTCCAACCCCTTGCGCGGCTCGTAGCGGCCGCAGAAGAAAATTGTTGGAGAGGTCTCGCGCTGTGTTGACGGACGCGAGTAACGCTGAACTTCAATGCCGTTGAACAAAATGGTGTACTCGCCATCCAAATATCTATTCGCAAGTTCTTTTGCAGATTCACTTACCGCAACTCGAACCGACAAATGTTCTGCAGCCCATCGTGCTGTCTTGTTCAACACTCGATACGACGTGGAATCCCCCGCTGCATGGAACGTGCCAACCGTTGGAGCGAGTTTGAGCAACAACGCCGTCACAGTCGGTCCAGGGACAATTGGCTCGTGCAAGTGAATGACATCGAAGGCTTCATCGTTTAATGCACGAATCGTGCGCAACGCTGCAGATGGATCTGGCGCAAGTGGCGCAACAGACCCGTTAGCTGCAGTCGGCAGACTGTTGCCCAATGGAGTAACAAATGGCTCGGGTGGCGGACCATCACATGGAGCAAGCACGCGAACTTCGTGACCAATTCTTCGCAACTCGCGAGCAAGTCCAAGCACCTGTGCCTGTACGCCACCCGGGACCGAAACGCTGTACGGGCTCACCATGGCGATGCGCAACATGTTCACGCCATATACGGTAGGCGTCTACAAGGAGTATTCAAGCCATGATCAGTTTTTCACCTGCCACCTACACGCTTCCCGCGATCTCGCTCGTTGCATCACCAACGAAACGACAGGCAATATTGGATTTGGCGGTCGAGGCTGAGCGCCGAGGCTTTGCAGGAATTGCCTGTCCAAGTTTGGGCGGAACACTTGGTCTATGTGTGTCCCTCGCACACACGACAACAACCATTCCATTTTGGACGTCGATTCAACCGATGTACTACAGCCACCCCGTTGAACTGGGAAACACTGCGGCACATATTCATGAAGTTTCTGGTGGTCGCTTCGGGCTTGGAATTGGCGTGAGCCATGGACCAGTGGTGCAACGACTTGGTGTCGCAACAGGTAAACCGCTTTCTGATATCGCTCACTACGTACAGGCAATGTTACAAAATGAACGTTTTTCGGGCCAGCTACCACAAATATTTCTAGCAACGCTGCGCGACAAGATGCTTGCGCTTTCCACTGAGATTTCACAAGGTGCAATTTGGGCGAATGCTTCGCTGCGCGACATCAGTCGACAGGTTGCATCGGTAGCGCCAACAGCGCAAGACCAATTCTTTATGTCCAACATGGTGCCAACCGTGATTAGCGAAGACCTCGATGCCGCGTATGCGATACATCGCAAAACTCTCACCGGCTACGTATCACTGCCCAACTATCGCAACTACTGGCGAGTGGCCGGGTACGACAAAGAGATGGACAACATCGAATCCATCTTCGCGACTACACCAAAAGAGTCACTCGCTGAGCAATTGCAACAGGCCATGACAGATGAGTGGCTACGCGATTGCACCATTTCGGGAAATGCTGCTCAAGTTCGCGAACAGTTCAGCGCATGGGCGCAAGCAGGCGTACTCCCAATTGCAGTCATGTCGTCCACCAGTGGCGGACAGGCAAAAGCTATTGCAGAGTTGTTTGCTGCGTTCGAAAGTTAACGAACGGCGAGTTCGCTTAACAACGTTTCAACAAGTGCCTTAATCTGATCGCGAATTGGTCGCACCGCATTGACGCCCTGCCCAGCCGGATCATCGAGTGGCCAGTCCACGTAGCGCTTACCTGGAATGTACGGGCAGGTGTCTCCGCATCCCATGGTGACTACCACATCCACTTCGTGCAGCATTTCCATCGACCACTTTTGAGGTACATAGTCGGCAATGTCGATACCAACCTCGCGCATCGCTTCGACAGCCGAAGGATTCACTTTCGAAGCAGGTTCAGATCCGCCAGAGAACACACGTACGTTGTCGCCACCGAGCGAACGCATAAACCCTGCACCCATTTGGCTGCGCCCAGCATTGTGCACGCACAGGAACAGCACTCCAGGGATTCGAACTTCACTCACTCTGCACTCTCTTCAAATACGAAACGAATAATGCCGAACCCGATAGCCGCACCGATGAGCTGCATGACTATGAACATTGGTGCCGACTCTGGGGCAATTCCGGCGAATGTGTTGCTCAACGTTCGCGCGACTGTGACTGCTGGGTTAGCGAGTGAAGTTGACGAGGTAAAGAAGTATGCACCAGTGATCCAAGCAGCAACCGTGAATGGAACCAAGTTCGCACGCTTAGCGCGAATAGTTCCATAAATCACAATGAGCAAACCAACTGATGCAACCACTTCAGAAATCCAGATGTTTGACCCCGTACGAACTTTTTCAGACAGATTGATTGCATCAAGATCAAACATCGCGTTCGCGACAACCGCACCGATGCAACCCCCAATGGTCTGCGCAACTGCATACAAGGCCGTGTCTTTCCAAGTTCCCTCTCCAAGCATCGTGCCAACGATGCCAACGATTGGGTTAAACGATGCTCCTGACACTGGGGCGAACACAAGAATCAGTGCAACAAGCGCGCCGCCAGTAGCCACTGCATTGCACAGCAACTGCAGCGCCACATCTTGGGTCAATCGCTCGGCCATGATGCCCGAACCAATAACAGAAACTATCAACAAACAGGTGCCAAGAGCCTCTGCACTTAAGCGACGAATCATGAGCAA
This sequence comes from Acidimicrobiaceae bacterium, assembly GCA_947487095.1. The sequence goes on from CANKVI010000039.1 coordinate 4,689, forward strand.
CAAGCCGAGCCTTCTGCTCCTTCTACTTTTATGTAGTACGTCGGCGAATCGGCCAGCACGGTGTAGAACTCCCACGGCGCATCATCTGGTGACTGCACCCACACTTTGTCTTGCTTGGCGTAGCAACACACGGTGTCCTTTTCTATTTTGTCAACCAAACCCAAGTCCTCAAAACGCGCGATTGACTCGTCAACTTGCGTCGCATCTTCAAGTTCAACGCCAAGATGGTTGAGATGGTGAAACTCACTGGTGTCTCCTGCGGCGCGCTCCATAAGCACCAACTTCAACGGTGGTTCTGCAATGGCGAAGTTTGCATACCCCTCACGAACCTTTGCAGGCTTGGTATTGAACATCTTTGAGTAGAACTCGATTGCCTCGTCCAGATTGCTTACATTTAACGCCAATTGCACACGTGACACGATTCGCCTCTTTCATTTGTTATATTGATGTCTATCAATATAACAAAGACACCTCCGCTGAGGCAACTTTCTGCCATTCCAAAGGATTGCTGTGGCCCTGTTTCGGACGCCGCACTGACAACGAAGCAGGCCGCTGGTTTAGCGCAGGGATTTGCTGCACTTGCCGACCCCGTTCGCCTCAAGTTGTTTAGCTTGATCGCTGCTTCTCCGAACACAGAGACATGCGCATGCAATTTGGTAAAGCCAACCGGTCGATCGCAGCCAACAGTGAGCCATCACCTCAAAGTGTTGCGCGAAGCTGGCTTACTACTAAGCGAGAAGCGTGGAACTTGGGTCTGGTATCGCGTCAACCACGAGCGCTTAAACGAACTGCGCACACTGCTCGCTTAAGAATTAAACCCGGGGTCACTTGGCCAGTTCGGCTGGAACAAATGCCACTGCTCTGGTGCCCGACGTATGAGCCCCTCTACTTCAATCATGAGCAGTTGCGTAATTCGTGCAACATCTTCTCGCAAACTTCCCTGTCGTTCGACAGGAATCGGTGGACGCACCACCGCTTGATGACCATCGGACTTGCGAGTGAAATACGTTGCAAGTGGCAACAATGCGGCGCCCGTTCGCAAAGCAAAAAACGCTGGGCCTGCAGGGACCGTTGTGCGTTCTCCAAAGAATTCAACTTCAACACCCGACCGAACACCATCTCGCGGAATGTCTCGATCACACAGCAACGACACGACCTGATTGTCCTTCAGAGCTGCGCTCACCCGCAGACCTGCGCTGTCGTCGAGCGGGATGACGTTTACGCCGACTTTGCTGCGCATGTCGCGAAACCATTCAAAGAGTTCGTCATTGTCTAAACGTTCAACGACTGCGGTTAACCCATAACCCTGATCCACCAACCAGCGACCAGCCCATTCCCATCCGCCAAGGTGCGGCAGACCAAGCACCACTCCCTTGCCGTCAGCAATTCCCTTTTCAATGTGTTCGAAACCATCAACGGTGAATCCGGCTTGGATTTGTTTCTTTGACAGCGTTCCTAATCGAAATGTCTCCAGGTAATAACGCGTGTAACTCTGAAACGATTCCTGCACTGCTTGGCGCAGTGCAAATCCGCGAAGCGAAGGGTTTACTCGTTGAAGATGACGCTCAATCATTTCTCGTTTATCGCGAAAACCCAATGCGAGTGGCGCACCAAGAGCGAGCGATGTTCCTAACGCAAGCGGTGCGGGCGTAAGTTTTGCAAATAACGAAGCGGCTCGATATCCGGCAAGTGTTAACGCATCAAAGCCGGTGTCACGAGGATCGGCCATAGCTGAGGTTTACTGCAGGCGACGTCGACGCTGAAAGCGCGCACGATAATCATCACGACGAGCTCTACGTGAGGCGCGACGTGAACGACGAATAGCTTGCTTCTCCGCCGTTACCGGAGCAACAGCAGCTTGTTTCCATACTTTTACAAAGCGCTGAACTGCAGTCATCACAACGAGAACCAACATGACCACCATGACCCACTTCAACAGCGAATCAAACAACAAACCAAAGCACAACAAAATGATTCGTTCTGCTCGTTCCATGAGCCCGCCCTTGGCGTACAGTCCTAACGATTCTGCTTTTGCGCGTTCATAGGAGATGATGAGCGAAGCGCCAAGAATGGCAAAAGGAACAATGGAAAACTGCGGCGAGTTTGAACTGGCATAAAACCAAGCGACACCACCGAACAACAATGAGTCACTCACTCGATCTACTACAGAGTCAAAGAACGCTCCGCGCTGACTTGCCGAGTTTGATGCTTTGGCCAGCGCTCCATCGAGCAAGTCCGGCAACGCAGAACAAATAACAAGCAACAGCCCCAGTTGCATTTTTCCTGCACCAATAGCAACAGCAGCAGCTCCAGCAACGCACAAACCAAGCACTGTGAAATGGTCTGGAGACAGTCCGGTACGACGAAGGGATTCCCCTATAGGTCGAACGTAGCGTTCAATTTCTGATCTAAACCGACCGTCAAACATTGGTTCAATACTACTGAATGAGGCTTACTGAGTAGTTGCCGCGTTATCAGGGTTGAGTTCTACGAGGCATTCAACAATTTCGCCGTCTACAGCATCAACCAACACTAAGCCTCGGTGAGTCGGTGGTTCCTGCGCGCTGTAGCAAAACACGCGCCACGTTGGACGACTTCTGACTCCGCGCCACACCTGTTGCGCTGACGCATGTCCAACTGCAAAATCAACTGCTCGCGATGCATGCACCAAGGCATCACGCTCATTAACGGTCATCTTCCACGAGGAGCTCAGTACGTATACTGCAAACGCTGCAATCGCAATCGCGAAGACAAGAAACCCGTAGTTGACCAGCCCCGATGATTGATCGCTGATAAGCCAGATCAACAGACTCAATGTAGAAATTCCTAAGTACAGATAACCAGGAATGCGTCGACGACTGTTGTCGGGAAACTGATACGGACCAACAAAAGCTGAAACGTCTAAGTCACTCGGAAGTTGGTCTCGAATCTCGTTGCTGTTCACATCATTCACGGCATGTCCTTCCATCGATTTCGAATTCGCTGTGCAGTTATGTCTAGTGCTTCAGGCAAAATTTTTGCCGTCGCCACCGCAACCATGAAGTTTGAATCGCCACCCCAACGCGGAACGATATGAATGTGCAAATGCTGCGCAACACTGCCGCCCGCGGCGTGGCCCAAATTGATTCCCACATTCATACCCTGCGGTTTGTATTCAGCCTTCAGAACTTGCACCGCTTTAGTAACTGTTGCCCAGATCTCGCTTGTCTCTTGTGGAGTAAGCAACTCTAAATCTGGTACTTCGCGATACGGAATGACTAAAACGTGACCAGACGAATATGGGAATGCGTTCATGATCACAAAGCACGTCTCACCACGGTGCACGATGAAAGTTTCGTCATCTGGACGCTTTGACTTCAGTATCTCGGTAAACACCGACTCATCTGAATGCTTACCATGAGAATCGCGTTGCACATACTGTGCACGCCAGCCATTCCACAGACGATCCAACATGTTGATTACAGAGTTCCTACTGCGGCCTCGGTGCGAGTTTCATCATGCAACTGAGCGATGAACGCGTCAACCTTCACATCACGAATGACATCTCCACCACGCGGGTTGACCCCAACGGTGCTGTTCTTCACGTCATCATCACCTACAACCAACACGAAAGGAATTCGTTCGAGCTTGGCGCTACGAATTCGCTTGCCAAGTTGCTCATCTGCTTCAGCAGTATCGACTCGGAAACCTTCTGTGCGCATGCGCTTTACGAGCGACTGTGCATAATCCTCGTGTTGCGAAGTAACGGCCAGCACGCGCACCTG
>CANKVI010000040.1 GCA_947487095.1 Acidimicrobiaceae bacterium
ATTGGATTGCATTCCAAGCAATTGGCACACCAGCACCTATCGCTATGGCGCTGTGGGTCGGAATCGTTTCGCAGTTCTTGCCGGTTGTGGGAACGTACCTTGCAGGAATATTGCCACTGATGCTCACGTTCTTTGATTCACCGTTTAAAGCTTTGCTCGTTGTTGCTTTTGTGTTGGTGTATCAACAACTAGAGAACTATCTCATCTCGCCGCGAATTACTGCGCGAACATTGCATGTGCATGCGGCAGTTGCATTTGGTTCGGCAATTGTTGGTGGCGCAATACTCGGGCCAGTTGGCGCAGTGCTGGCGCTTCCGGCAGCCGCAATGGCTCAAGCACTCATTGGCAGTTGGGGCCCGCGACACGACGTCATTGATGATGATCTAGTTCGGATGCCATTGCCCCGAGCGAAGCGAGCAAGCCGCAAGAAATAGTTGGTGCTGCTAAGCGCCAACTGAAACAACGCTCGAAATTCCTTCGAGTGTGCGCAGCTTGTTCATCACGTCAAGAGAAACGGCAGTCGTCGTTGCGATGCACATCAGTGCGCTGCCTTCGGTTTCAGTGGTTCCCACATCCATGTTGGCAATGTTGATTCCAGCATCGCCAAGTGCGGTGGCTACACGGCCAATTGCGCCTGGTCTGTCGTCGTTTTTCACCACCAACATGTGCTCTGACGGCGGAATGTCGGTGAGGTGGTCATCAATCATCACGATGCGTCCTTGACGACGACGTCCAGTGAGAGTTGCTGAAAGATTGCGATCGCCAGATCGCAAAGTGATGAGATTTACGTAGTCGCGATGCGTCGTGTTGGTTGAAGCAACGCTCTCAATTGCAATCCCCAAATTTCGCGCAATAGTTGGTGCGTTCACCAAGCTGACTGGCTCATTTGTCCAGCGTGACAACATGCCTTTCAGCGCGCTGATGGTGATGAGTCCTGGATCATATGCACCGATTTCTCCGATTGTGGAAATCTCAATTGAAGTGGGAGCGGTTTCAATGAGTGAAGCAAAGACACGACCTAATTTGTCGGCAAGCGGAATGAATGGTTTCAGTGTTTCGTTGGCATCACCGGCTTCAAGGTTGACGGCAAAGGGAACGAATTCGCCTTTCAGTGCAAGTTGCACCATGTCGGCAACAACTTCACCAGCTCGATCTTGTGCCTCACGGGTACTTGCACCTAGGTGTGGAGTTGCAACAACGTTGTTCAGCGCGAATAGTGGTGAATCAGTTGTCGGCTCTTTCACAAACACATCAAGTGCAGCCCCCGCAATGGTGCCGTTACGAAGTGCGTCAGCAAGATGGTCTTCGTTCACGATTCCACCGCGCGCAACGTTGACGATGCGCAGCGATGGTTTCGCACGCTTCATCATTTCTGTATCAATAATGCCATTGGTTTCTTTTGTCTTTGGTAGGTGAATGGTCAGAATGTCTGCCTGTTCCACCACACGCTCGAGCGTGGTCATGTCAACGCCTAACTCGCGTCCGCGTTCTGCGGAGACGAATGGATCAAATGCAATCAGTCGCATGTCGAATGCTCGAGCGCGTTGTGCAACGAGTGTGCCAATTCGACCGAGCCCCAAAATGCCGAGCGTTTTTCCTGCGAGTTCGATACCTTCCCATTTGCTGCGTTCCCAGCGACCCTCCATTAAGGATCGATGTGCCTGAGGAACATTGCGAGCAATAGCCATGATGAGCGCCATGGTGTGTTCGGCTGCCGACAACACGTTTGACTGTGGTGCATTCACCACCATGACGCCTTGAATAGTTGCAGCCTCAACATCGATGTTGTCTAGGCCAACGCCAGCGCGAGCCACTACCACTAGGTCGCTGCCGGCCTTCAACATTGCGGCATCAACCATGGTTGCTGAGCGCACGATGAGGCCTTGTGCGCCACGCAGGATTTCATGCATTTCTTCAGGCGTTTTGTCCAGTTGAACGTCTACTTCATAGCCAGCGGCACGAAGTCGATCAAGTCCTGATTCAGCAATGGTTTCGGCAATCACAATTCGTTTACTGGTCATGACAGTTGCTCCACGATGTAGTCAATGCATTTGGTGAGTTGTTGAATGTCTGTTGGTTCAACTGAAGGAAACATAGATACGCGAATCTGATTGCGGCCAAGTTTGCGATAGGAATCGGTGTCAACTACGCCGTTTTCGCGCAGTACCGAGTTGATTGCACTTGCATCAACCCCGTCAAGATCAATTGTGCCAACTACCGGAGAGCGGTAAGCCGGGTTGTGAACGAATGGCGTTGCAAAACTCTGCCGCGTTGCCCAGTCGTAAAGGTATTGCGAACTCTGTGTTGTTCGCTGAACGCACCATTCGAGTCCACCGTTTTCCAGCATCCATTGCAATTGATCATTCAACATGACGAAAGTAGAAATTGAGGGAGTGTTGTAGGTCTGGTTGGCACGGGAGTTTTCAAGTGCAACAGCCAAGTCGAGCGAAGCAGGACACCAACGTTTGGTTGCGGCAATTGAATTAATGCGTTCAACCGCACGTGGCGAACACAGTGCAATCCATGTTCCGCCTTCTGAACCGAAACTCTTTTGCGGCGAGAAGTAGTACACGTCTACTTCGCTTGTCGTCCACGCAATTCCACCTGCAGCAGACGTTGCATCGACTACAACAAGTGCGTCTTGCGGGGTGGTTGGGCGAACGAGTGGCATCGTTGCACCCGTACTGGTCTCGTTATGCGTAAAGCAGTAGGTATCAACGTCGGCCAGTTCAACTTCTGCAACGGTTCCTGGAGGTGCATCAACGACAACAGGCTCTTGTAGATGCGGAGCTTTGCGTGCAGCCTCCGCAAACTTTGAGGAGAACTCGCCGAACACCAAGTGTTCGCTGCACGTGTTAATGAGTCCGAATGTTGCGGCATCCCAAAACATGCTCGCTCCGCCATTACCGAATACCACTTCCCAATCTTGCGGCAAAGAAAACAGCTGACTCAATTGATCGCGGACTGATCCGAGCAAGTTCTTTACAGGTGCCTGGCGATGCGAGGTACCCAGGATGTGTTTGCCCGCGGCAACAAGTGCATCAATTTGTGAATCGCGAATTTTTGACGGCCCGCTTCCAAAGCGTCCGTCAGAAGGAAGAAGAGCAGAGGGAATCGAAATCTTCGTGGGGGCTGGATTCGACATTTGTCCAGTTTCGCTGGTGCTTCCAGCAATCGTGCAGTCGTTTACAAAAAATTAGTGGCTGGCCGAAGATGCGCCTGCAGTAGTGCCTTCATGCCAGGAGTCCCCAGCAACAAGAGCACGAATTGCGCGCTGAATACGCAGTGCATCAAGCGGCTTCACAAGCCAACCTTCGGCTCCACTGCGTTTTGCCAAGTGCACATCCGCATCACGATCGAGCAACATCAAAACAGGAATGTGTGGAATTCGGTGATCGCTGTGATCGAGACGCAAATTCATGGTCACAGCCATGCCACCCATAGTCCCAAATTGCAGATCAAGAATTGCAACATCTGGCGTACGCGCTTTTATTGCTTCTGGAACGTCGCGACCGTTGCTGCAGACAGTAAATGAATTTTCGGGAGAACTCAGGGCCGCAAGTACTTCATCAAGTACCCACTGGGCGTCGGTTCCAACCAAAATATGCACGTCTTGAGCATAACTCGGTAGGCACAGCGCGGATACCGTACAGGTGCAGTTCTGCTTACCCCGGAGGTTTTCGTGCATAAGTTCTCGCGTGTTTCACGGCTTGCAATCGCCGCATTGGCCGTTGGCGCAGTGCTGTGCTCCTTCAATGGAAATGCAGGAGCCGAATCTGCAGAAGACTTGGCGCCCGTTGACATCGTTGCGGTAAGCGGCCTGATTGACAATGTTGTAGTGGCTGAGATTGAGCATGCACTGGTTCGTTCGCAAGAAAACGGGGCGCAAGCAGTGGTGTTGCAGGTGAACTCGCGTGGAGCAGTGGTGTCAGCAGAGCGAATGGCTGAACTGCTCACAAAAATTTCAGAAGCGGACATTCCAGTAGCCGTTTGGGTCGGTCCAACTGGCGCGCGTGCATTTGGACTGTCGGCGCAATTGTTGGCCGTTGCCGATGTGCGAGCGATGGCACCAGGTGCACGAATTGGATATACGGGTCAAGCATTGAAGGTGAATGGAACCGAAATTTCATTCGGAACTATTGGCGCTGTACTTCGAACATCAACGATCGGATTCACGGAAGCACGCAAAGAAGGCGTGTTGAATTACGCAGGAGACGACCAAGGTGTTCCAGTTGTGCGCAACATGTTGCTCGCCCTTGATGGCATAAAAGTTGGCAATACAGAATTGAACACTGTTGTTGAAAAAGTAGACAGCAGTGGTCAAATCGTTCGCGATGCCACAGCTGCCCGTTTCTTTAAGTTGGAGCTCACGGGCCAATTGATGCACACAGTTGCAAGTCCGCCCGTTGCCTACTTGTTGTTTGCCATTGGCTTGGCATTGTTGGTGTTTGAGTTCTTTACAGCGGGAATTGGAATTGCCGGAGTCGTTGGTGCAATTTGCACCATGCTCGGAACCTACGGTCTCGCTTCATTGCCAGTACGCGGATGGGCAGTTGCACTCATTGTTCTTGCATTGGTTGCATTTGCGGTAGATGTGCAGGTGGGAGTGCCACGATTTTGGACAGGGGTAGGTCTCGTGATGTTTGTCGTTGCGTCGTTTGCGTTATATCGACCGATAGACGGCAGCAACATGCGCATGTCTTGGATCACACTCGTTTCCGGAATCGCCATGATGACGCTGGCATTCATTGTGGGAATGCCAAGCATGGTGCGCACACGTTTTGCAACACCAACAATTGGCCGTGAATGGCTCATTGGCACCGAAGGAGTTGCGGTAAGTGACGTGAATCCTGAAGGAATTGTCAACGTTCACGATGCACAGTGGCGTGCACGAACCAATCGTTCGACACCAATTACTTCAGGCAGTTCATTCCGCGTTGCCGCAATTGATGGCGTGACCTTGGAAATTGAGCCGCTAGAAGGTGCTGCACGCGACTACCGCGAGAAGCGAACAACCGCGAGTGAGTAACGAGGCAACCCAACGTCGCGAGGCATCGGAAACAGCCCCACTACAACCGCTTGATTGGTTGTTGCTCCTTGTCCCAGGGGTGATCTGGGGCTCATCGTTTTACTTCATTGATGTTGGGTTGGATTCTTTTGCGCCTGGCCTGATTACTCCAATGCGTGTGTTGTTTGGCTTCATCACGCTCAGCATGATTCCTAAAGCTCGGCAACCAGTTCCGAATGCCGCTTGGCCAAACATCATCGTCTTGTCATTGGTGTGGTTGGTAATTCCGCTCACCGTGTTTCCGTTTGCAGAACAACACGTTTCCAGCAGCGTGACAGGAATGTTGAACGGTGGAACACCTTTGTTTGTTGCTGTCGTGGCATCGGTGATTGCCCGGCGGTTACCTCCACGAGGTCAGATCCTGGGACTGTTAATTGGATTTGGTGGAGTAGTACTTATCGCTTTGCCATCAATTCGTGAAAGTTCGTCCAGCATGTTTGGTGTTGTGCTCATTCTGATAGCGCTTGTCATGTATGGATTCGCGCTGAACGTAGCTTCGCCACTCCAGCAACAGTATGGTTCGCTTCCTGTTTTGCTGCGAGCAGAAATCGTCGCAGTAATTCTTCTTGCGCCGCTTGGCATGTATTCACTGATCAACAACGATCGACCATTTGCATGGGGACCTTTTGTGGCGATACTCGCATTAGGTGTGCTTGGCACAGCCATGGCGCATTATGCAATGGTGACACTGTCGGGTCGAATTGGTTCTACACGCGCCGCTGCAAGTTTGTATTTGATGCCAGCAGTTTCACTTGCGGTTGGCGTGCTGATTAATCATGAAACGGTTGCGCCACTGGCAGTTTTGGGAAGCGTTGTTGCAGTAGTTGGCGCATATGTCTTAAGCCGAAGCAAGCGAGCAGTGAGTACTGTCAAAGAATCATGACGACAGACAGTTTTGATCCGGTGATGGTGCCAATTCGGCCCGCGGCAACGGTGATGTTGCTGCGTGATCACCCGTTGAATGGTGTTGAAGTGTTTATGTTGCAGCGCACGCTGAATGCTGCGTTTGCAAAGGGTATGTATGTGTTTCCTGGTGGTCGTGTAGATGCCAACGACGCAGAGTCCACGCTTGAGGCGCATTGTGATGGGATGACAGACGAAGAAGCCAGTGCGCTACTTGGAATTCCGCACGGCGGGCTGTCGTATTGGGTGGCTGTCATTCGCGAATGTTTTGAAGAAGCAGGGGTATTACTTGCTCGTCCTGCAGATGGACGGGAAATGATTCGCTTTGAAGACGAAGACGTGATCGATCGATTCTCGAAAGCTCGTCATCAGGTGCATGAAGGAAACACGTCGATGATGCAACTGTGCGATGACGAGCGATTGCGCCTCATTACCGACAACATTCATTATGTAAGTCACTGGATAACTCCACTTGGTGAGGCGCGTCGATTTGATACGCGATTTTTTGTAGCAAGGGCACCAGAAGGCCAGGAACCATTGCATGATGACAGTGAAACCATTGCCAGTTTGTGGGTTTCGCCAGCAGACGCATTGGAGCGTCAGCAACGTGGTGATTTGGCCATGATGCCACCAACTATTCGCAATTTAGAGTTCTTGCTTCCGCATGCAACTACCGATGATGCACTTGTTGCAGCAAAGAAGATCGGCATGCCGACGGCGATTATTCCTCAACTCAAAGTTGATGCTGAAGGTCGAGTAGTAGGCATTGCATTGCCCGGCGACACTGACTACAAAAACTAGCGACGCTGAGAAACAGAAACTTGCACAACTTCTTCGTTGCGCGCTGAACAGCCCACCATGTCTTGCATGGAGACGGTTTCACTAATGATGCGCTGAGCAATGGCAGCAAATGCTTCTGCAGCCACACCAACCTTGCTGAGCACGATCGGTTCGCCTGTGTCGCTTCCGTGAGCAACCGCGGCTTCAATTGGAATGTTTCCGAGCAACGGTGAACCAATTTGGGTAGCTAATGCTTGGCCACCACCGTTTCCAAACAACTCGTATGTGTTTCCATGATCGCAAGTGAATGAGCTCATGTTTTCAATGACGCCTGCAACGCGCAAGAAACTGCGTCGTGCCATGTCGGCTGCACGGATGGCAACTTTTTGCGCCGACACTGCAGGAGTTGTGACAATGACTAAGTCGGTGCGTGGCAACATGCGCGCAAGCCCCATTTGCACATCACCAGTTCCTGGCGGCATGTCAATGAGTAGGTAGTCAAGTTCGCCCCACTGAACGTCGTTTAAGAATTGTTCAACAGCTTTCGTCAACATGAGTCCGCGCCACATCAACGCAGTGCCTTCGTCCTCAACCAACATTCCTGTTGACACCACTTTCAGCAAACCAGTTCCAACTTTTCGCTCGTTAGGGATAATGCGCGGCTTATCGCTTCCTTCAACTCGTTGCGCTTCAAGTCGGTCGGGCATGTTCAACATTCGCGGAATCGAAAAACCCCAAATGTCTGCATCGAGTACACCAACGATGTTTCCTTGTTCAGCAATTGCTGCAGCAAGGTTCACAGTGACCGAACTTTTTCCAACTCCGCCCTTGCCACTGGCAATGGCAAGCACACGTGCATTGATGGGAACTTGAGTATCGCTTGCTTGCTCTTTTGCGTTCCATCGTGCGCGAGTCATCACCGCAGATCGTTCATCGGCGGTCATCTCGCCCCAGTCGATGGTCACTTTGGTCACGCCAGGGTGCACCAGAATCCGCGACTCAATGTCGTTCTTAATCTGCACGCGCAACGGGCAACCCTTGATGGTGAGCTTCATGGCTATGGCCACTAAGCCATCTGGGCTAACGGTGACTTCGCCGGCCATACCCAGATCCACAATGTTGTCGCCCAGTTCGGGGTCCATTACCGCGCGCAAAAGCTCGGTAACTTCACCTGCAGTTGGAGGTGCCACAAGGGGGCTGGACATGGTTAAAACCTATCGTGCAACCTGAAATTTTGTAACGCTGCGCCCTTTACCTTGCACTAGGTCAGGGGTATCATGAACACCATGATCACACTTACCGACAATGCAGCATCAAAGGTTAAGCAATTGCTCGAAGCAGAGGGCGCAACCGATTTGGCCTTGCGCGTTGCGGTGCGACCTGGCGGTTGTTCAGGGTTTTCATACGAAATGTTTTTTGATGGTGACTTCACTGCTGAAGATCAGCAGTTGACTTTTGGTGATGTGAAGGTTGTTGTCGACCAAGCATCGTCACAGTTGCTCGTTGGAGCAAGCCTTGATTACCAGGACGGTCTGCAAGACGCTGGTTTCAAGATCAACAACCCAAATGCATCACGCACTTGTGGTTGTGGCAACAGCTTTAGCT
>CANKVI010000041.1 GCA_947487095.1 Acidimicrobiaceae bacterium
TTCAATCAGCTTGGCGAAGGTCTGGGAACCATGGTTCCACCACAGGTCAGTTCCACCTCGCGCAAGCCATTGTCCATCAGCTTTGAAGAAATTGCTGCAGACAAGATCGTTGGCGTTGAAATGGCTGACTACGAAGCCATAGAAGCAGAACTTGATGCAGAAATGCTTGACGAAGCAGCCGACGATGTTGTTGCTGCACTCGATGAGCCAACTGCGCAAGCTGAGTCAATCGCTGTTGAAGAATCAGTAGCTGACGAAGCGCCGGCCTCGGAAGAAAACGCGTAGTTCATTTCTCGCACGAGCGAGAGAACTGAGATCTAAACATGTCGCTTCGCGGAAAGCACATCGTGTTGTGTGTTTCAGGTGGCATTGCTGCGTACAAGGCTGTCGAACTGTGTCGGCTGTTGGTCGATGCAGGTGCGCATGTTGCGCCGGTAATGACTGCAGATGCTGAGCACTTCATTGGCAAGACCACATTGTCTGCACTTGCCTCCGAGCCAGTGCACACCACGCTGTGGGATGACGCGAATCCAATTCCTCACACGAGACTCGCTCAGCGTGCTGATCTCATTGTTGTTGCACCAGCAACTGCACGAGTGATTGGCTCTTATGCTGCGGGCATTTCAAGTGACTTCTTGACTGCAACGCTGATTGCAACACGTGCACCTGTGTTGGTGTGTCCAGCAATGCATACCGAAATGTGGGAGCACGCATCAGTGCAAGAAAACATTGCTACCTTGCGTCGACGCGGCGTCAACATACTTGAGCCAGAAACCGGTCGACTTGCTGGTGGCGACGTTGGCGCAGGAAGACTCGCCGAGCCTCAGCGCATTTTCACCGAAGTAGAGCAGTTGCTCACTCCCGGAGATTTGTATGGTGCACACGTTGTCGTTACTGCGGGTGGAACGCGCGAGCCAATCGATGCGGTACGAGTCATTGCTAATCGATCTACTGGCAAACAGGGTTACGCAATTGCGATTGAAGCAGTGGCGCGTGGTGCCAAAGTCACACTCATTTCAACTGCTGACTTGCCAACTCCATTTGGCGTCAACCTTGTGCAAGTCGAAACCGCTCAGCAGATGATGGATGCTGTAAACGCAGAAGCGAAATCAGCAGATGTTGTGGTTATGGCTGCAGCGGTTGCCGATGTGCGACCTGTTCGCGTTGCTACACACAAGTTGAAAAAAGACCCGCTCTCGGGCCAGATTGACGATCTTGGCGCAATCGAACTTGAAGCCACCCCCGACATTTTGGCGGGTCTGGGCAAGAACAAACCTGCCGGCCAAGTGCTCGTGGGCTTCGCTGCAGAGACCGAAAACCTCATTGCCAATGCGCAGTCAAAGCTTGAACGAAAAGGTGCCGACCTCATCGTGGCCAATGATGTTTCCCAAGACGGAGTCGGCTTTGCGCACGCAACAAATGCAGTGACCTTGGTCGCCCGAGGGGCCGAACCTGTAGAGGTGGCTTTGGCCGACAAGCGATCTATCGCTCGGTCTGTTTTGAATGCAGTAGTTGCCATTCGGTCTGCACGCACCAACTAGTCTCTACACGTCATACCGACGCGTCGCGAGAGCGGCACAACAGATGGAGCAGTTGTGAGAAAATTCACCTTTACTTCGGAGAGCGTTACCGAAGGCCACCCGGACAAGATGGCTGACCAGGTTTCCGATGCGGTTCTCGATGCAATCTTGACTGAAGACCCACATGGTCGCGTCGCTTGCGAAACTCTCCTCACTACTGGCCTCTGCGTTGTTGCCGGTGAAATCACCACTTCGGCTTATGTCGACATCCCAAAGATCGCTCGCGAAGTAATTAAGGGCATTGGTTACGACAACGCTCTGTACGGCTTCGATGGAAATACCTGCGGCGTAATCGTGTCAATTGACGAGCAAAGCTCAGACATCGCTATGGGCGTTGACTCGAGTGAAGAAATTCGCAGCGGTCAAAGCGGTGAAGACAAGCTCAACAGTCAAGGTGCTGGCGACCAAGGAATGATGTTTGGTTATGCGTGCAACGAGACTCCAGAGCTCATGCCATTGCCAATTGACCTTGCGCATCGCATGGCTGAAAAACTTGCAGAGGTTCGTAAGTCGGGTGCAATTCCATACTTGCGTCCAGACGGCAAGACTCAGGTTACGTTCGAATACGAAAATGGAGTTCCTGTCCGTTTGACGACAGTGTTGATTTCAACTCAGCATGCAGATGGAACACCACGCGACACCGTGATTCGCCCAGACCTCATTGAGCAAGTCATTCGTCCAGTGATTCCTGCGCAGTTCCAGAGCGACAAGTACGCAGTGCACATCAACCCAACAGGAGAGTTCGTGAAGGGTGGGCCTCACGCCGACACCGGACTCACTGGTCGCAAGATCATCGTTGATACGTACGGTGGTATGGGTCGTCACGGTGGCGGCGCATTTAGTGGCAAGGATCCTTCAAAGGTTGACCGCTCTGCTGCATACGCAGCACGATGGGTTGCCAAGCATGTGGTTGCCGCTGGCGCTGCATCACGCTGTGAAGTGCAGGTTGCCTATGCAATCGGTATGGCGCAACCAATCAGCATCTTGGTAGAAACCTTCGGCACGAACACCGTTGATGAAGTAGCGATTGAAGACGCCGTTCGCCAGGTGTTTGACCTTCGTCCTGCTGCCATTTTGCGTGACCTTGACTTGAAGCGTCCGATTTACAACAAGACGGCTGCCTATGGTCACTTCGGTCGAGCCCTTCCAGAATTCACGTGGGAGACGCTGTCGCGCTTGAAGGAATTCAAAGCAGCAGTCAAGCTCTAAATGTCGATCGTCGCGCGGGTTGTTCCCGACGTGACTGGTGTGGACAAGGTATTTGACTACTTCATACCGTCTGAACTTCAGGATGCAATTGGTGTTGGCGACCGCGTGCGCGTGCCTCTACACGGTCGCAATGTTCCGGGTTGGGTGACTGCAATTGGTTCGACCTCCGATGGATTTACCGATGTAGACGAAACAAAGTTGCGATCGGTCATCAAGAGACTCGGCTTTGGTCCATCTGCTGAAATCGTTCAGATAGCTCAGTGGGCGAGTCATCGATGGTGTGGTCGGTTACGCGCATTTTTTGTGGCAGCTGCACCCAGCACGCTTGTTGCAACTCTTCCCACTGCGCGTTATCAGCATGGCCAGGCGAAAGTTGCAGGGGACACAGCGGTCTCGCTAGCCGTAAGCGAATCGCGATCGCTACTTGTTCAGCGAGGTCCATTGAAGTCACCAATTGATGTCTTGGTTGGTGCTGCATTGGTTGGTCCAACGTTGGTGATTGTTCCTACGGTGGTTCGTGCACGGTTGTTTGCGGCTTCACTGAAGCGTCATGGATTTACGGTTGCGGTATTACCAGATGAATGGAGTTCTGCTGCAGGTGGTGTTGACATAGCGATTGGCTCACGAACTGCGGTGTTCGCTCGGGTTCCCGATTTGCGAAGCATTGTCGTCATTGACGAACACGACGATTCATTGCGTGAGGAACGCACGCCAACTTGGCACGCACGCGATGTTGCAATTGCACGCGCGAATCAGGCAAGCGTCTCATGCATTTTGATGTCGGCACTGCCAAGCATCTCTGCAACAGTGTGGGCAGGCGACAGAGTATTGAAGTCAGACGAGCAAGAAGTGCAGTCTGAATGGCCGCACATTCAGCTCATCGACAGAACTCTGGACGAACGTTGGTCAAACTCGTTGCTGTCCTCGGACTTCATTGCCGAACTGCGCGATCATGCACGCCGTATCGTTGTCGTTCTCAACACCAAAGGACGGGCACGTCTTCTTGCGTGCGCCTCATGTAAATCGTTGGCTCGCTGTGCCAGCTGCGATGCTGCAGTTGAAATTGATGCTGAGGGCCAATTCTCGTGCCCGCGTTGTTCTACTAAACGGCCTCAAGTATGCATCAAATGCTCGTCGGCAAAGTTTTTAACGCTTAAGCCAGGTGTAAGCAAGTTACGTGAAGAGATCGCGCAGGCTGCAGGAAGAAATGTGTCTGACGTAGTTGAGGTAACTGGCGGAGGAGACGATGCAGATGCTATTGATCAAGCAAAAATGTTGTTTGTCGGAACCGAAGCGGCGTTGCATCGCGTTCACGAAGCCGACACGGTGGTATTTCTCGACATTGATCAGGAACTGATGGCACCCCGGTATCGCGCATCCGAAATTGTTGGATCGTTGCTCGTGCATGCGGCACGTTTGGTTGGTCGCAGCGATCGCGGTGGAAAGGTGATGGTGCAAACTCACAGCATCGATAGCCCTGTGTTACAGGCAATGGTTGCTCTGCGAATCGATCACTATCTGCATTCGGTCTCTGAGATGCGTAGTTTCATGAAGCTTCCTCCCTTTGGCGCACTCGCTCAATTGTCGGGTACCAACATTGATGATGCGATCCAGGAACTACAGCGCAATGTATTTGTTCACGTTTCTGCATCAAGTGATGGTTCGTATTTGGTGAAAGCCGCAGACTGGCAGGTTTTGGCAGATGCGCTCAGTGAAGTAGAAGCGGCGAAAGGGGTCAGGCTGAAAGTTCAGGTTGACCCTGGGCGCGTGTAGGTGTCACGCGCAGTACACGAAAACCACGTTTGCTTGTCAGGCGTTCAACCGAATAACCCTGTTCGGTCAACCAGACTGCCAGTGAATCGGACCCAAGATTTCGATTAATGACGAGCCATGCTTCGCCGCTGTTTGACAATCGTGAAAGCCAAGTAGTGAGTAAATTGTGAAGTTCTTGCTTGCCAATTCGAATCGGAGGGTTTGACCACAGCACATCAAAGCGGACGTGTTCATCAACTTCGTCAGGAGCGCAGGTGATCACGTTTGACATTCCATTGCGTTGTGCGTTTGCCGCAGTCAGTTTTTGTGCTCGCTCGTTGATGTCAATGGCGTACACCGTTGCTTCTGGTGAATATGCTGCGAGTGAAAGCGCTATCGGGCCAGCACCACATCCGAGATCAAGAAACGTTCCCGCAATCGGCGGTCGTGCGGCAGACTCAAGTAACACCATGGTGCCCTGGTCAATTCCTTTGCGTGAAAACACGCCGCGGTCAGTTCCAACAGTGATGTCGCGACCGGCCATGCGCAAAACCGCAAAATTCTGATCCTTCGAGTGGGCGACAGAAGCAACCTGTGGTTGTGTGGTGAAGTACTGCTCGTCGCTCATAAGCCTCGCTAGCCTTACACGTTATGGCGCAGTCACCGAACAAGAAGGGTTCATCCATCCGTACCTACGGAGACCCAGTTTTGGCCGCGATGGCCGACGAAATCACCAACATCGACGGCAAGTTGGTGAACCTTGCTGAAGACATGTTTCGCGTGATGTATCAAGCTCCAGGTCTTGGGCTTGCCGGACCACAAATTGGTGTGCAGAAACAGATTTTTGTCTACGACGTAGACGATGATCCGCAGGTCATCATCAACCCAAAGATCGTTGAGTCATCTGGCGAGTGGGTGTACGACGAAGGTTGTCTCTCGATCCCAGGACTGTACGTCGAGATGCTTCGTCCCAAGAAGGTGCTCGTGAGCGGATTCACTCTTGAAGGTGATGAAGTGCAAATTGAAGCCGATGAGTTGCTTGCTCGTTTGTTTCAGCACGAAATTGATCACCTGCAAGGTGTGTTGATGTTTGATCGCATGTTGCCTGACCAGCGCGAACTTGCCATTGTGGAATACGCAAAGGTGGGCGACAATCCAGCCAATGCCGAGCCGGTGTACCTACGACTTTCGTGACCATGCTTGCGCCCCTGCCGCGCGAGCGCGCCAAGCGCATTGTGTACATCGGTACGCCAGAGATTGCGGTTGCTCCGCTGCAAGCACTTGTAGACGAAGGGTTCGTTGTTGAACTTGTTGTCACGGGTATCGACAAAAGAAGGGGCAGGGGTTCGCAAACAACTGCTAACCCAGTAAAGACTGCAGCAATTGCGCTGGGAATACCTGTTTCACATGACATTAATGATGTGTTGCGACTCAGTCCAGATGGCCTGCTTGGAGTTGTCGTTGCATTCGGCAACATCATCTCTCAAGAAATCTTGCAACATGTGCCAATGATCAACATTCATTACTCAGCGCTTCCCAAGTGGAGAGGTGCTGCACCAGTTGAACGCGCAATTCTTTCGGGCGATGCCACAACTGCGGTGTGCATCATTCAAGTGGCAGAACAACTTGATGCAGGCGATGTGCTCGCGTCGGCACCTTGCACTATTCAAGAAGATGATTCTGTGGAAACGCTACGTAACCGCCTTGGCCAACTGGCGCTTCCGTTGTTGATCAATATCTGCAATCACGGTGTGACGGAGCAAATTGCACAACTTGGTGAAGTAGTCGTTGCACGGAAAGTCACTGCGCAGGACCTCGCTATCAATTGGTCGAGTAGTTCTGCACAAATTCTGCGACAGATTCGTGTGGGCAATGCATTCACATTCTTCGATGGAAAGCGATTCAAGATCCACGAAGCTTCCAAGTCGTCTGTCAATCTTCCGCTCGGAACTATCTCAGTGCAGGATGGCAACGTGTTGGTTGGTTCTTTTGAAGGTTCTGTGCAACTCGTGACGGTTCAGCCAGAGGGCAAACCACGGGTGTTGGCAACTGATTGGGCACGAGGTGCACGACTGTCGAATACAAGCTCGTTTAGCGACAGGTAGCCTGCGCGTATGAGTCAATCGTCTGCGAACTCACTTGATGGACGCCTGCTTGGCCATGTTGAGCAATTCGATTTTGATCGTGGTCTGGGAATGATCTGGTCAAGTGGCCAGGAGTATCTCTTCCACTGCGCCGAGATTGTCGACGGTACGCGAGACATCAACATTGGAGCTTCGGTGTCATTTGTGGTTGCTCATCGCTTCGGGCATGTAGAAGCGTCTGAAATTGAAAAACTTCCGAACTAGTCGGGCTGAACGTTTCCTTTAATCTGCACAAACGCCAAGCGGATATTGGCGAGAGCTTCCGTAAGTGTGGTGGATTCTTCGCCTAAGCGTTCACCCAGACCCTCAACCACGCATGCCACAGCATCAATTGCGAGGGCCGATTCGACTAATCGGGGAGGATTTGCCGAGAGATGGATGGCTGCAAGTTCGTACAATCCCATGACGTGGTTGACCACCACAACATTTGCTGGTGTTTGGGCAATTCGGGCTCGTGCCTCGGCCAAAGCGGTTTCGGCATCGTGAAGCTGGTCGTCGAAATCATCCGGAAAGTGGTCAGTTGGGTTGTCAGCCATGCCCGCTACGCTAATAGCCCAAGTGGGGAACAAGTTTCCTCCACCTGACCACAGATTTCAGTAATTCGGTGAGTGTTGCCGAGCAGCTGTCGAGTGCGTTTGGGTCGAGTGCGCAAGATGCGACGCTATGCGTTGTGGGCGCTTCGGCTCTGCCGTGCCCGCCGTCTTCTCGAACATGCTCACCTCCACAAATAGGAGGCAACGCCACTTGCATAAGAGAGTAAAGCCATAGCACCGCCAACAAATGAGCCACGTTTCAACGAGCGAATTCGCGCACGCGAAGTACGTCTTGTAGATGCAGATGGTTCACAGGTTGGAATTGTGAGCATTGCCGACGCACTTGAAAGAGCGCGTGTTGCAGAACTCGATCTCGTCGAAGTCGCTTCGCAAGCAGACCCACCCGTATGTCGCATCATGGACTACGGCAAATTCCGCTACGAAGAGTCGCAGAAGTTGAAAGAGTCGCGCAAGAAGACCGTGCAGATCACAATGAAAGAGGTCAAGTTCAAACCAAAGATCGGCAAAGCCGACTTCGACACCAAGGTTCGTCACATGCAGGAGTTCTTGCGTGAGGGACACAAAGTCAAAGTCACCTTGCAGTTCCGCGGTCGCGAAGTTGCCCACCCCGAACTAGGTACCAAAATTTTGCACGCAGTAATTGAGCAATTGGGATCAGTCGCCAAGGTGGACACACACGCACGGCTTGAAGGTCGCAACATGACCATGGTTCTCTCTCCAGAAAAGAAGGCGCCGAAAAAGGCAGACGCAAAACCAGCTCCGAAAGCCCAAGCAGCACCAGCTGCAGAAGCAACACCGGCGCCGGTAGCACCAGAGCAAACACCGACCGAAATTTAAGTAGAGAAGTACAGAAAGCAACAGGAGACAACATGCCAAAAATGAAGACATCAAAAACCGCTGCGAAGCGTTTCAAATTGACTGGTACCGGCAAACTTCGCCGTCAGCAGTCCATGCGTCAGCACTTGTTTGAGCACAAGCCATCAACCCGCACCCGCCGTTTGGACGGCAGTGT
>CANKVI010000042.1 GCA_947487095.1 Acidimicrobiaceae bacterium
TCACCGCGTGACGCTTCACCTTCACTGGATGCAAGTGGTACAACACCGAGTTCATAATCACGTACGAACGGTTACGCGGTGAGTCGGTGTATCCCTTGCGGAAAATTGAACCAGGGCGGAAAATTGAATTCCACGCCTGACTTCCCTGCAATGTTTCGCCCAACTTCGCTGCACGCTCTTTTAGAGTGAGGCGAGGCTTTTCTTCAATTGTGCTTGCCATATGTTTCTCCGTGTCCTGAAACTTCTACAACCGCATGCCGTATGCGTAGCCGTGATTTGCTGTTCGAGTATGTGAATCGCCAGTTGCAGCCGGAGCTCCAACTTTGCCAAGAATGATGACTCCAGTTGGGCAGCGATCAACACAGAGCGCGCATCGAGTGCACACATCGTCGTCAATGATGAACAACACGTTGTCGCTTGGGTCTGACCCTGGCATTTCCGTGCCCTGCGCTTCAGCAATTGCATCGGGTGTAACCATGTGGATGCACTTCCATGGACAAATATCCACGCAGCCTTCACACATGATGCATTCGCTCTGATCAATGTGAATGAATTGCTTTGGCTTTACAGCCTTTGCGAGGTAGTCGGCATCCACTTCAACGAGTTGATACTCGTTCGACCACAAGGGCATCGGTGGATTGGCGTCGGTCTTTGTCATGTCAATTAGCCCTTACGAACCAATGGTCGCCCATATGTTGAGGTTGCAATTGCCTTCGGCTTTGCTTCGCCGCGCTTCTGCCACCAATTGAACATTTTCACCATTAGGGTCATCAACACAACATGGATGAGCACCACGATGGTGTCGCGAATAGCTTCGTAGCTCATGGTGAACGGGAACTGCCCGCCAAAGGCCTTTGGCTTCAACAAGTCAAAGGGCCCAAAAATCAATTTGTCTTTACGCCAACCCAAGTTCTTGTCGGCATGGTCGATGAATTGGTGAGGAACCACGCCAAACGCAATGAACAAAATGGCAAAAACATAGACAGCACCAAACATGGTCTCTCCCCATGTTGCTTTGCGGTCAACTGGTCGACGCTTTCCTACCCAATACACGCCATACGTCATCGCGAGTGTGAGGGCGAGTGAGAATATGAACGCTTGGTTCACTCCCGGCCATCGAAGAATGTCTATTGCCAGCATGGTTTGCAGGGATGCCTTTCCTCGTGAAATCTCTCACGAGACTAGTCGGGCAATCCTCAAATAGGTGAAAAGAGCGAGGTTGTGCAATCGTGCGATCCTGTGACGTTGAGCACCAGTTTCCGAGCAGACAATCAGACTGAAATTTCCGATTCCCGGCAGTCAGTCCGTAGTGTTTATCGCGCCCCTATTCCGTGATTTAGAGTAGGGAAAGATCATTGTCGAGGGCACCACCCTCTTAGGCACACAACGTATACGAGGAACACCGTGACTGAAATACCCGAACACCTACTCAAGCGTTCGAAGGAACGACGGGAAGCTGCTTCGGGTGGTACAAGTTCTGATTCTGGAACGTCTACTCCTGCAACAACTTCGTCCACACCAGCAGTTGCAAAACCTGTTGCCCCAGTCGTTGCCTCTACTCCTGCACCTAAGCCGGACCCCAGTTATGTCGTCGCCGCGAAGACGCGCAGAAAAATCCCGTTCTGGGCAATGGCTACTCTCAGCCTGCTTCCACTATGGGCATTTTTGTACTTGATCGCATTGAAGCCGCAGGAAAAAGAAGTTGAAGGTCCAATGGCAATTGGTGCAGCCGTTTATGGCACTTGCGCGGGTTGCCATGGTGCTGCAGGACAAGGTGGCGCTGGACGAGTATTTGCTGGTGGCGAGGTGTTGAAAACCTTCCCGAAAATTGAAGACATGTTGAACTTCGTGTACACGGGTAGCCAGCCGTATGTTGCAGCCGGCATTGCTTACTACGGAGATCCAAATCGTGAAGGTGGCGGACACGCACCGCTTTCATACAACGGAAACCCAATGCCTCAGCAAGGTGAAAAGGCCGGTGGTGGACTCACCGAATACGAAATTCTCGGCGTAGTGTGCCATGAGCGTTATGCCATTAGTGGTGCGGATCCAGCCAGTGAAGAATGGAAAGAAGAATACGAGACGTGGTGCTCACCAGAGTCTGAAATCTTCCTTGCACTTGAAAATAGTTCGACTTCGTTTGACACCATTGAAAAAGACTTTGCGATGTTGACTAAGCCACCTCATGCAGTTGGCACAACAGCACGCGAATCCACAAAATAGAAATTGGCCTAGGGGCCGGTACACACCACTTCTGTAATTTCATCTTGGTACAGATTTAACAACGAGATTGCATTCCCATCTGGGAATTTATTGATGAAGTCGCGTAGCGACGTTGTTTCAGTATCGCAATTGCGCACAGTTGGAGTAGCAAGTGGAATTACCCAACCATTGCTCAATACACCCAGGTCGCCGCCTTGCAGCATGTCCACGAGAGTTGGAAGTGTCAAGATTTCTTTTCCGTTACTTGAATCAGCAGGAACGAGTGCAAACCACAGCACTCCTGAGCCCAATGTGTCGGCGACAAGTACGCATGAATAAGGCGTTGTTGGCAACTCGCAGGTCACTTCACCAGGCGTGCCATCCACAATCCGCAGAATTCGACCATCATCAAGAGAAAGTGTTGCGTCGCCGGCAGACTTGCCATTAGAAACCTGCCAACCCTCGCCAAATTCAGTAGTGGTTACTGCAGCAACAACATCAATTACGCGACCATTAGTACCGCCTAATGAAGATCCACGATTTACCACGAGCAACATTGCAAAAACCAAGGCTGACGCACCAAGCAACATGCCGAGCGCTGCCCACAACCTTGCGGTGAAAAAATAACGCATGCAGTAAATCTATTGCGCGCGAACCGCTGTAAGTGCCGCACGTTCAGTGCATTCAGCAAGTTGTTGCATCACTGAATCATTATGTCCAAGCCCAACAAATAATGCTTCATATGCTCCTGGGGCTAACGCCACTCCTTCAGCCAACATTGCATGGAACAGTCGTGCGTACATCTTTTCGTCGGTCTGCTTAGCTTCATCGAAGTTTGTTGGAGTGTTTGGCCCAAAGAAAGCACCAACAAGCGTTCCTACAACTGGAAATTGCGCAACGATTCCGGCACTTGAACACGCATCGCGCAGCAACGTTGCCAATGCGCGTGCACGAGCGCCGAGTTCCATATATACGTCTGGAGTCAACTCGTTTAACGCTGCAAGACCAGCGGCAGTTGCCAACGGATTACCCGCAAGAGTTCCCGCATGAAACACCTTGCCAATTGGTGTGAGATTCTCCATCACTGCACGTGATCCACCGATTGCACCAATTGGCAAACCACCACCAATCACTTTGCCGAAGCATGTGATGTCTGGCTTTACGTCGTACTTAGCCTGTGCTCCACCTTGGCCAATTCGGAATCCAGTAATGACTTCATCAAAAATGAGTAGCGCGCCGGCCTTGTCGCACGCAGCACGAAGACCTTCTAGAAAACCGGGTGCTGGTGCAATTACGCCCATGTTCGCAGCCACTGGTTCGACAATTACTGCTGCAACATCGTTACCAATTTCTGGAACAACGTTGTATGGAACGACCAACGTATTTGCAACTGCTTCTTCTGGAACGCCAGCAGTACCTGGAATCCCGAGTGTTGCTATGCCGCTTCCACCTGCTGCAAGTAGCGCATCTGTCGCGCCATGAAAGTTTCCGTAAAACGTGATGATGCGCTTGCGGCCGGTTGCTCCGCGAGCAAGACGCACAGCAGTGCTTGTCGCTTCAGTACCACTATTCATCAAACGAACTCGCTCACAACTTGGTACTCGCTCGCGAATTGCTTCTGCCAATTTCATTTCACGAGGTGTTGGAGCACCAAATGATGTTCCATCACCTGCCGCGTCACGCAATGCTGCAGTAATTGCCGGATGTGCATGACCCAAAATGACTGCACCGTAGCTTTGCACGAGGTCGATGTAGCGATTGCCCTCAACATCAACAATGTGTGCACCTTCTCCGCGAGCAACGATGTATGGCTCGCCGCCAACTGATTTGAATGCACGGATTGACGAATTCACACCACCAGGAATGACATTGGCTGAGCGTTCATAGAAGGTGTGGTTTGATGCAATTGCTTTTCCTGTGCACACAGTTGCGGTACAACCTGCTGAAACACACAAATTTGGATCACACAACGGAATGGTCACTGCAACTCCTATTGTTGGGTTTCGGCGAACCAGCGCGCGAAATAGGTCAAGATAATGTCTGCACCTGCTCGCTTTACTGCTGTTAACTGCTCGACAGCAACGGTGTCGTGATCGATCCAACCATTTGCTGCTGCAGCCTTGATCATGGCGTACTCGCCACTTACGTGATATGCGGCAACTGGAACATCTACTCGCTCACTCACCGATGCGATGACATCGAGGTAGCTCATCGCTGGCTTCACCATCACGATGTCTGCGCCTTGCTCAATATCTGCCGCAACTTCGCGAAGTGCTTCACGCGCGTTACGCCAATCTTGTTGGTAGCCCTTGCGATTACCGCCACCAGCAATTTGTACGTCTACCGCGTCGCGGAACGGGCCATACAAACCAGAAGCGTACTTTGCTGAATACGCCATGATCGCAGTGTCGAGGAAACCGGCACCGTCGAGTGCTGCGCGAATTGCGCCAACTTGCCCGTCCATCATTCCGCTCGGTGCAACCACTTGAGCACCCGCTTGAGCTTGTGCCAACGCAGCCTTGCAATAAATCTCGAGCGTTGCATCGTTGTCAACATCACCTTTTGCATTGAGTACACCACAGTGACCATGCGAGGTGTATTCGTCTACACACAAGTCGGCCATCAATACGATGCGATTGCCCAACTCTTCGCGAAGTTCACGTAAAGCAACCTGCACAATTCCATTTGGATCAAATGCACCCGAGCCAACTTCATCTTTAACGGCTGGAACACCAAACAAAATAACCGCTGGAACACCAAGATCGGCAAGTGCACGTACTTCTTCCTTCAAAGACTCCCGTGTGTGTTGCATCACGCCAGACAACGATGAAATGGGTTGCGGCAAAGAAATGCCTTCGCGAACAAACAACGGTGCAACTAGATCAGAAACTCCAAGTCGTACCTCGGCAACGAGTTCACGTAGTGCTGGGCTTTGACGAAGTCGACGGGGTCGAGATTGCGGAAACGCCATGTCTGTAAGGCTACGGGGTCGTTTACACGAATACGCCAGCAAGCGCCGCTACAACGCCAGCAGTAGAGGCTTCGCGTGCAACGGCGCTAATTATCATTCCACATTCAGCTGCTACTCGTTGCGTTGGTTCACCGATGGCAACAAACTTTCCATTTACTTGTGGTCCGGCCTGTGCACACCACGAACGCACAGCAGATCCAGATGCAACCAACACTGCATCAGCAGAACGAATTTCACCAACTTGTACATCAGTAAGCAAACAATGTTCTGTCTTGTACGCGGCTACTTCATCTACTTGCATGTTGCGGTCTCGCAATATGCGCACCACCTCGCCGCTCGTCTCCTGCGCTTGAACTACCAGTACTTTTCCAGATGACATCGGAAGCTCTTCTGCAAGCGACTTTCCATTTGCAGAACTCGGAACAAAGTCCACGTCACGCGCAAAAGCAATTGCCGTTGCATCTCCTACTGCGGCGAGCTTTGGGCACGTTGCACCACTTGACAAATACGGAGCAACACGCGAAGCGCCGTTAGCCGAGGTGCATATGACCCACTCATAGTCACTGACGTTGCGCATCGCTTGTTCGAAGGCAAATCCCTCATCATCTGGCTGTGAAATCTCAATTAGTGGTACAACCACACACTGAGCACCACGCTCTTCAATTGCGCGTTGCAATTCTTTCGCCTGCGCTCGCGGGCGTGTCACTACGATGCGCTTTCCTGAAAACGTACTTTCAATCATGCCAACTCAGATTGCGACTTTCGAGCAAGTTCACGAGCAAACTCTTGTGCATCAACTGATGGCACAGTCTCAACGAACTTCACGTGTCGGTCCGAATTCGTTGCACCCGTTGCCATAAACGTTGAAAGCACATTCGCATCATTGACGTAAGCACCGACTGGCATTGAACAACCCGCGCCAAGTTCTGCAAGAAACGCGCGTTCTATCTCCACAGCAAAGCGCGTGCGAGCATGATCTATTCCAGAAATTGCAGCAAGCGTTTCGTGGTCTCCTTCTCGACATTCAACTGCAACACAACCCTGTCCAACCATTGGAACAAAGTCAGTTGTCGCAAGTT
This sequence comes from Acidimicrobiaceae bacterium, assembly GCA_947487095.1. Next base: position 6,253 of record CANKVI010000042.1, read on the forward strand.
CTTCTGCAATTCGATCTGTTATTCCAAGTACTTGCATGGCTGCAATTGCCATCACGATGGACCCATTGTTAGGAATCTTGTCAAGGCGAGTGTGAATATTTCCGCGCAACTCCACAAACTTGAGGTCGGGACGAACAGTAAGCAGTTGCGCTCTGCGTCGCACTGAGCCGGTAGCAACTGTTGCGCCAAGTTCAAGATCATTCAATGAATTTCCTACTAACGCGTCGCGCGCATCTCGTCGTTCACACCATGCACCAACCACTAATCCTTGTGCGTGTTGCGATGGAAGATCTTTTGCCGAATGAACCGCGATGTCTGCATCGCCCCGAAGCACTGCCTGCTGTACTTCCTTAACAAAGATTCCCTGGCCACCAATTTGATGTAGCGGCTGATCTTTGTTCTGATCGCCAAGGGTTTCTACAAACACCAACTCAACCGGTATTCCTGTTGCCGAAGTGATTGACTGAGCGACGACCTCTGCCTGTGTTCGCGCCTGTGCGCTCGAACGTGTAGCGAGTCGGATCATTCGATGTCGAATAAATCGCGAAGCGCTGCGGCAATGCGCTCACCCTGTGGGGTGCCGGCGCTGTGCTTGAGTTGCAATGAAGGGCTGTGCAACAACTTGGCAACAACTGCCTTGCTCAGTGCATCAACTACATCGCGTTGTTCCGCGCTCAAGCCAGAAAGCTTTGAAGAGAATCGCTCAACCTCTGTGCGCCTTATGGTTTCTGCCCGTTCGTGCAATTCGGCAACGAGCGGCGCAGCCTGGCGCGCCTTTACCTCTTGTCCGAAACGTTCCACTTCTTCTCCCACAATGCGCCGAACTTCTTCGGCCTCTTGCTGACGTGCAGCAATTCCAGTCTGTGCCCAGTCACGAAGGTCATGCAAGTCACGCAGCGTGACTCCTGGCAAATCGCCGACCTCGTGTTGAACGTCGCGTGGAACTGCAATATCAACTATCAATAGCGGAGTTCCATTTGAGAGCTCTCGTGCAAGCCGAACATCTTCAACCGAAATAATTGCTTCACCTGCACCAGTGCACGTAAGCACAACATCTGCATTACCAATCGCGTCATGCAGTTCGTCAATGTGACTCACCACTGCACCAACAGAATCTGCAAGTTGCTGCGCGCGTTCGCGACTTCGATTCATGACCGTAACGCTTTGCGAACCTGCGCTTCCAAGTGCACGTGCAATGCCCGCACCCATGTCACCGGCACCAATAACCAAGACACGTCTACCCGACATCGTTCCTAAAATGTCTGTTGCCATTTCAACAGCAGCATGTGAAACCGACGCTGTAGAACGGCTGATTGATGTTTCGGTTCGCGCTCGCTTACCTACTTCAAGCGCGTGACGGAACAACATATTCAGCGCGGTTCGGGCGGTGGTTTCAGTACGTGCTTTTTCCCACGCGTTACGAACTTGACCAAGAATTTCGGTTTCACCTAGCACTGCTGAATCGAGTCCAGATGCAACTTCAAACAAATGACTTACTGCCGCATCATCGTGCTGACTATAAAAATGTGGTTGAAGTTCTTCGACAGATAATCCGGATAATTCACAAAAGAAGTCTCGGACATCCGCAAAAGCTCCATGAAACTTTTCAGCAATTACATACACTTCGGTGCGATTACATGTGGAAAGAACAACCGTTTCGCGAATGTGATCGCGCGACACCAACCCATGTAGAGACTTCGCAAGCAAATCGTCAGAAATGCTCACGCGCTCAATCACATCGAGTGGCGCGGACTTATGGTTGATGCCAAGAACAACTATTGACATGTGGCAGCCACTTCACGCTTCGTCTTAGTTGCAGGCTTATCTTCTCGGCTGAGTTGCTCGTAGTAGCCAAGAATCTGCAATTCCACACCAAGGTCAACACTTCGTACCGAAATGTTTTCTGGAACATTCAAAATCACGGATGCGAAGTTCAAAATTGAACGGATTCCTGCATTCACTAACAGGTCTGCTGCATGCTGAGCCGACG
>CANKVI010000043.1 GCA_947487095.1 Acidimicrobiaceae bacterium
AACACCTAGTCTGTGCCCTGTGGCGGAGAAGTATTCACAAGCAGAGCGCATGATCAACTTGCTTGCACTGCTCGTGCAACGCACCAAGCCTCTCACGCTCAAGCAAATTCGCCAGGAGCTTGTTGGTCAATATCCAGAATCCGACACCGCTGCACGAGCAGCGTTTGAGCGCGACAAAGGCGATCTTCGCGCACTCGGTATTCCAATTGAATTGATGACGCTCGGTGGGGACCAAGCCGGAGAAGGCGCATACCGAGTGGATCGCAAGAGTTTTGAACTCGGTGATTTGGGTCTAACCGATGAAGAACGTTCGGCTTTGCAGTTCGCAATGGCAACGGTTCGTGTAGGTGCAAGTCACGGCGACGAAGCACTGTGGAAGTTGGGTGGAGAACGTGCGCTCAATGCACAATCAACAAGTTTGAACATCCAATTAGATGACCAGTTAATGGCCACGCTTGCCGATGGAGTGGTGGAGCACCGCACGCTGAAGTTTTCTTACAAGGGCGAAATGCGCAGTGTGGATCCATATGGTTTGTTGGCCCGCGCAGGATTTTGGTATCTCGTTGGCTTTGATCAGTTACGTGCCGATCGCCGGACATTTCGTGTCGATCGAATTGAAGGCGACATTTCTGTAGGTGATCGCGGATCGTTTAGCAGGCCGAAGGATTTTGACTTGCAGAAGGCAGTTCCAACCGAAGCCGAATTACTTGCAGAAGGCCACGGCGATGATGCAGTGGCAACGGTGTTGGTGGATGCAAGTTTGGCAGGCGGTGTGCGCACGCAATTTGGCAATCAAGCCGTGATCAAAGAACATGCTGATGGCGGCGTGGAATTTGCCATTCCATGTTCGAACCTCACAGCATTTCGTGTGTGGCTGTTTGCCATGGTCGATAACGCAACAGTCATTGGTCCACCTCGCGTTCGAAAGCAAGTCATTTCATGGCTTACTGAGCAAGCAGGCGGTCGCTAATGGCAATTCGTAAATCCCGTCGTGGACCGCGAGGTGCCGCTGAACGCGTTGAGGGCTTGTTGGTCATGTTGCCATGGCTGATTAGCCGTAAGCGAGTGAAGCTTTCCGATATGGCTAAGCAGTTCAAGTTGAGCGAAAAAGACTTGATGAACGACTTGATGATGGCTGCAATGTGCGGAGTGCCTCCCTACACACCAGATGCATTGATTGATGTGTTCGTAGACGAAGGCGAAGTCGTTGCTGAAGTTCCACTGATGTTCTCGCGACCATTGCAACTGAATTCTGCCGAACTATTTGCTCTGCAGGCAATGGGCAGTGCCGCACTGTCAATGCCAGGTGCAGATAAAAAAGGGCCACTTGCCTCGGCGCTCAAAAAACTGAAACCACTGTTGCCAAAGGGTGATGTAGTGGAAGTTGATGTTAAGGCAGTGAAATATTTGCCAGAAGCACAACATGCAGTTTCCGCAGGGCAATTTGTGGCCATTGATTACTTCTCGCCGATCTCTGGAACTCATTCTTCACGCACGATTTTCCCGCGCGCAGTGTTTGAACAAATGGGTCATTGGTATGTGCGTGCAGACGACGATCAGTCTGGTGAAATTCGTAACTTCCGTATTGACCGCATCAAACAGTTCACCCCAACTGGCAAAACCTCAGATCCAATCATTGAGGGAATTGAGGCCGAAGTTGATTTCTTTGGAACAGATATGGAGACGGCAACGTTGCTCGTTCGCCCTGCAGCATTACGTTTGGTCGAGACGTACCCATTCATTTCGCGCGAACCGCAAAGCGATGGCAGCGTAAGAATTGAGTTAGCAGTTGGCTCGCAGCAATGGTTGGGTCGTTTGTTATTGCGCGGAGGCGACGCGATTGATGTGCTTGAGCCAGCCAAATGGGTGGACTTAGGTAAACACACTGCGCAAACAGTGTTGAAGCGTTACAGCTGAGCTATTTAAGCGCGATGCTGGCCAACTGACTGGCATCGGTGACGTTGGCTTTGGCAAGCAAAAGTGGCAGCAGGCGCGCTGTAACGATTGCGTCGGCAAGAGCGTCATGATTTGGGACATCGGTTATTCCATAGCGAATAGCGAGTTGACGCAAGTTATGTGGGTGCGCTTTATTCGGGTCGAGTGATCGCGACAGTGTGAGTGTGCAAATGGGCTCTTGGATGACAAGTTGATGTCCGCAACGTTGTGCTTCAGCCCGAAGAAATCCGAGGTCGAATTTGGCGTTATGTGCAACAAAGGTTGCCGTCTTCAGTTCAGTTGATAAGCGGTCAAGGGCTTCATGAATAGTGACGCCGTTGCGAAGTTTTCGGCGCGTAATGCCGTGGATGTGATGTGCACCAAGCCTGCCCGGTTTCCAAAAGCGACGTTTGATGTATGTGGAAAATTGACTTTCGATGGTGCCGTCACCGCGAACAACAACGATGCCAAGTTGCAACATGGAACAGGTTGCAGGGGACAGGCCGGTGGTCTCGGTATCGACAACTGCGAACCGAATGTTCGCTAATGATTCGCTCATGTTCGGCACAGTAAGCGAGGGGTGTTCTATTTAGAGGCAAGAGCCTTGGTGAAGGACTCGCGGTCAAAGTAGTCGCGCCACAGGGCGATTTTCCCGTTACTCACCACGAAAAGGCCAGCAATATCGAGCTCAATCCAGCGGCCATCCATTTCAAAGCGATCGGTGCGCTCGTTCATGACCACTCCATGTTCCATATCGCCATTTGATACTTGGTGGTGGATGAGCCATTCAACTTTTGTTGCAGCAGCAAGGAAGTCGGAAAGAATTTGGATCATTGCTTCGCGGCCAAACACTTTGGTGATGGGCACATTGTCATATTCACAGTCTTCAGACACCATTTCCATAGCGGCCGTGAAGTGACTCTGTTCAATGTTCTCAATGAACCGAGTGACGTATTCGCCTGGATCAGTAATGCTGTCTGTTGCAGATGCCATGCAAACAGTTTGGCAGGCTCATGCAGATGCATGAGCGATAGGGAGTTATGCCGACTTGAGTGCGCGGCTACGAACTCCAATTGGTGCAGCCATGGTGTAACCAGCAATGTGGCGCTCTTCTTCGTTCTCGCCGCCCCATAGCCCGTACTCATGATTGTTGCGTGCGAACTCTTTGCACGTTTGTTTTACCGTGCATCCGGCGCACAACGATTTTGCTTTTGCTTCGCGTCGCTCGCGTGCCTGAGGGCGTTCCGCTTTTGGTGCGAAGAACAGTTTGGTTTTGCCTTTGCAGTTGGCAAATTGCGTCCAGTCGATGAGCGACCCAATTGGCGCGATCGGGTCCACTAAATCCGACAGGTATGACTCGGTTGTTGATGATTCCTTAAGTGGCATGACAAGTGCCTTTCACGGTGGGTTCTATTTAGTACTAAATAGTAATCACACACTAAGGCACAGATGGTGGAAATTGGGATAGTCGTTGGTCACAGGCCCAAAAAGGCCCTGAAGGCCTTATTCGGCGGGGTTACAGCAGTTCAGCGGCCAGACTGGCCACCGCGCTTCGCTCGCAGGCTGCAAGCGTGATGTGCCCAAAGCAGCGCTGCCCAGAAAATGCATGGATCAGCACGGCCAGGGCGTTGTTCGACTCGCCCATGTATGGGGCGTCGATCTGGCTGGTGTCGCCGGTGAACACGACCTTGGTGCCCTCACCAATGCGGGTGAGGATCGTCTTCAGCGTGGTGGGCTCTAGGTTCTGAGCTTCGTCAACCACAACAAATTGTTGTTGTAGCGAACGACCACGCAAGAACGTGACCGACTCAAGCGTGAGCTGACCTCGATCGGTGAGCTCATCAATGAGTCCGCGCGCGTCGCGACTTGAACGCTGGTCGGTGAGCGCAACAATGGCGTCGTGAATTGCTGACATCCAAGGATCAAGTTTTTCGTCTAAGTCACCAGGCAAGAAGCCAACGTCTGCACGACCAACAGGAACGAGCGGGCGATACACCGCGAGGCGTTCGTATCGTCGCTGCTCTACAACTTGTTCTAGACCCGATGCAATTGCCAGCAATGTTTTGCCAGTTCCTGCTCGACCATCAAGTGCAATCACATTGATCTCTGGGTCCATTAACAAATCAAGTGCAAACCGTTGTTCTTTGCTGCGTGAACGTAGCCCCCATGCTTCAGGAGCAGTCTGAGCCAACAACTTCAATTCATTGTCGCTGCAGCGGGCGAGTGCAGACTGCGAACCACTGCGCAACACAGCGAAATTGTTGTCAACCAATTGTGTTGCACCTGCAACTTCGCTGACTTCAATTCCACCGCTGCGATACAGCGAATCAATTTGTGAATTCGTCGTGTCAAATGTGGTCCAACCCATGGGACGCGAATCTGCACCTGCTCCAACCGGTTGGTGTTCTTCGGCGATTAGCCCCATGTGAGCTGCTTTGATCCGCAAAGCAGCATCGTTTGAAATCATGCGGGTTGGTGAAATGCGTGCTTGGCCTAGCGCCGCACCAATAATTCGGTTGTCGGGAACATCTGGGTCGAGGCCGTGTTCAACGAGCAAATTGCGCTGTACGCCATTGACTTCTATTTGCACCGTTCCGCTGTCTGGACCGTCGTGAACGCGGGTTGGTGAAGCAAGTGAACCACCTGCTTTCTTGCGCAAGTCTTCGATGCTGCGAAGTGCAGTTCGAGCAGAACGACCAACATCATCCATACGCGTTTTTAAACCATCGAGTTCTTCAATCACGGTTAATGGGATGACAACATCGCAACTGGAAAAGTTATAAATGCAAGAAGGATCTGCTACGAGAACTGAAGTATCAAGCACAACACGCGTTGCAATTTCGGAATGTGATGCAAGAGCGTGATTCACAATTCTGTCGACGCGAGTTCCGAGCGGTGTCTCGTCAGTTGCTTGCGCTGAGTCGTTGTGGTCGAGGAAGTTATTCAACGAGGTTTAGTTTGGACTTTCGAGTTCCACGTTTGGTGGATACTCAGATTTACGAAACTTTTCGTCGAAAAGTGTTCCGAACGACGATTTTGGGGATTTTTTCGAAAATATTTTGAAAATATTTTTTGGCTAGTTTTCGGGCATTTTTGGGGGTCAAAAACGAGCCCTCCAACACCCGTAAGGGCTTCAGGAAAGGAGACCAAAATCAGCCTTTTTCGACCTCGGGAAACCCTTACTGGGACTAGGAAATTTCTCATTCCGCGTATTTACGGGCTTTGGCAAAACCTTATGTTTATTGGGTTTTATGAATATTGAGGGACCGTGACTGTGGTGCGGCACGTGGAGTAGCACGCAAAAAAATGTGTCACATTTTTTGTTCGCTCAATCACATTTTTTTACTTCGATTGATCAAATTTTTTTTGCAACAACATCAACTCACGTTGTGTGCAAAAACCGTTCAGAAATGCTTGCCAACGAATTCAATACTTGCAATTTCTATTCAGACCTACTCAACTAGACAACGAATCAGTTATCCGATTCCGAGAAAGCTAGGTAAGAAAATGACAAAAGCAGAGCTCATTGATGCAGTTGCTCAAAAAGCCGGAGTGTCTAAGGCAGATGCCGAACGCACTATCGGATCTTTTTTTGAACTGGTCGTAGCCTCGGCTAAAAATGGTGAGAAGGTTGCATGGCCGGGCTTCGGTTCGTTCAGCACATCAAGCCGTAAAGCTCGTACAGGACGCAACCCACAAACGGGTGCACCAGTCCAGGTACCAGCATCAACAGCAATGAAGTTCACTTCAAGCTCAACGCTGAAGAGTGAATTGAATCCAAACCGTAAATAGCAATACCTAAACAAGGAGAAAATCATGGCAGCAAAGAAGCGCAAGAAGGCCGCTAAGAAGGCCCCTGCAAAGAAGCGTAAGGCAGCTAAGAAGACAGCAAAGAAGGCAACCAAGAAGGCAACGAAGAAGGCAGCGAAGAAAGCTCCTGCTAAGAAGCGTCGCAAGAAGGCTGCAAAGAAGGCTGCTAAATAATTTAGCCCTTAGCCGATACATAATCGGTTCGGAAAACTGGAAATCGAGGGGCTTCGGCCCCTCGATTTTTTTTGTACCCGATTAGGAAAAGTCTCCCTGTAACCAACTTGCTGGAAGTTGGGCGAGGTCGTCTGGTGTGTCAATGTCGAGACCTAATTTTTCGTGTCGCACCACTCGTACAGGAAATCCAAGTCGTGCAGCCTCATTTTGGTGGGCTGCAAAACTTCCTGGCCCGTAATGAAATGTGAATTTGCACCCGGCAGGAAGAACTAACACGTTGGTGCCGTCTTCATGACGGTCGGGAACAATCGTCACGGTTGATGTGACGAGAGTGAAATCAATGATTGAAAGCAACGCCTCGGGAAACGGCAAATCGCTGTGTGCAACAAGTACCCAGTCGCGCTTGTATTGCGCAGTGTCGACGCCGTTAGCAACTGCGCCATTGAGACCAGCCTTGTGCTGACGAACCACCATCGCGCCGCGTTCACGAGCCCACTGTGCAACTTCGTCGTTGTCGCACACGACAAAGGTGTCTACGCCTTCGGCCGCTTCGAGAACTCCGCCTGCAGTGAAAGCAGCAAGTGATGCGCGGTTTTCGGCTGAAAGCACTGGTTCTAGGCGTCCTTTGGCATCACTGAACCCCTTGATGGGTAGCACCACTGCGCCACGCTGCAATGAAGAAGGGTTTGTTGCCACGGGCGTAGCCTACGGCGGCAAGTTACTGCCGTAATGTTTACGGCGTGACGCAACGAGTATGTGTGGTCGGTGCAGGCTCGTGGGGAACCACGATTGCAGCGCTTGCTTCGCACAATGCTCACACCATGTTGTGGTCGCGTCGTGCCGAACTTGCCGAAGAAATCAATTCGCTGCACACCAACTCGGCGTATCTGGGAGCAACAGCGTTACCCGATGCGTTGCAAGCAAGTAGCGATCTGCAATCGGCGCTTGCGCATGCCGAAGTTGTGGCCATGGCAGTGCCGTCACAAGGTTTTCGCGAAGTGGCTAGCGAGGTGAGCAAATACGTTCGCTCAGGTGTTCCCATTATCAGCCTGTCGAAAGGGCTCGAGCAGAGCACCTTCATGCGCATGAGCGAGGTAATTGAACAGATCATGCCCAACAATCCTGTTGCGGTACTGAGTGGCCCAAACTTGGCGAAGGAAATTCTTGCTGGGCAACCTGCAGCCAGCGTGATTGCATGCACCGACGAGTCGGTGGCGCGCGAACTGCTTGAAGTGTTTAGTCGACCAGCATTTCGGTTGTACACGAACCCAGATGTCATCGGTTGTGAAATTGGTGGTGTCGTAAAAAACGTCGTCGCAATAGCCTCAGGTATTTCGCAAGGTTTTGGTTTCGGCGAAAATTCCAAAGCGACTTTGGTAACACGAGGTCTTGCCGAAATGTCGCGCCTTGGTGTAGCGCTTGGCGCGCAATCTGCAACGTTTTCAGGCCTTGCTGGAATGGGCGACGTCATGGCAACGTGTGCGTCAATGCATAGCCGTAATACCCAAGTTGGTGTTCGGTTAGGAAAAGGCGAAAAGATCGACGACATTGTTGCGTCCATGAACATGGTTGCCGAAGGTGTGAAAAGTTCTGCATCGGTTGTCGAACTTGCTCACCGCCATTCCATTGAAATGCCAATTTGTGAACAGGTTGCGGCGGTGTGTGCAGGGAAAGTCAGTGCGGCCGACGCGCTTCGTGCGCTCATGAGCCGACAGAGCAAGAGCGAATTCGACTAGTTCGCTGCGTGGCTGTTTCGGCAATACTTGAAGCGTGAGCAACACCCCCGGACTGATCTCTTCTATTTCACTCAGTGCAACGGTTCGCCCTGCTGCGCATGTGCTGGGAATTCGCGCTGGTGGTTGGCACGCCATTGTGAATGAGCGCGGATCTATTCGCATGGATGAAGAGGTCGAAACATTCGATTGGTATGTGGCCGCAGACGACCGCTGGCACAACCCAGCAAAGGAACCAAGTGTTCGACAAACTCGTCGTGCGGGTGTTCCTGTTGTTGAAACGCGGTTGCGAATTCCAAGTGGTGATGCGGTGCAACGCGTCTACGCAGTTGCCGACCACGGTGGCTTGCTGGTAATTGAAATCAGCAATGAATCCACGCTTCCCATTGCTGTTGCCTTTACCCGAAGCGACATTTTGTCGTCACGTCAGCCGAGCCCGCTGGGGCCGCAGGGCATCGATCTTCCGACCGGCAGTGTGGTGTTTCCAGTTGCGCACGGTTCAACGTTGCGTGTTGCGCTTGCATCGTCGCGGGCAACGGGTGGCACCGTCAATCTTGAGCAGTTGCCATCTGGTGAACAGCTTCA
>CANKVI010000044.1 GCA_947487095.1 Acidimicrobiaceae bacterium
AGTGGACGCATCGTGGTCGCGACCGACTCCGCCTTCACTTCTTCAGCTCCACGAATTAGCACCACTGTGGTTGCCAGTGCTGCAACGACTACCACTGCGCCGACTTGCTTAGCGCCAATGTTGAAACGTTTCACAGCAACAACCGCACCTGCACCCGCTACCAAAAGCAGCAATGCAAGTAACACATACCGAGACAGACCGGAACTACCCGATTGCTCTGGGCTGAGGTCTGCAATGTTGATCTGTGCATGCTCCAACCCGATATACAGAGGTTTTGGATCTCCAGAACCCGGCTTCACCATTACGTCAATCACGCTGTCAGACTCACCAATATTGAGTTTTGTAGCTGCAGTTTTTGGATCTAACTTCGTCCATTCCTGCACACCTGACTGAATAAACACTTCAGCATTTGCAATTTGCGCAGCTGCCAAAATCTGCTCCATATCGCTTGCATCAAATGTCAGCGATGTTGTTCCCTGTTGGATCTGAATAGTTCCAAGTGAACCGATCTCGTCGGCAATAACAGTTGGCGCTTCAGTTTGTGACTGCGCGATGTCGGCAGTGGCTCCTTCTGCAGTAAACAACCATGACAACGCCAGCACGCCCTGTTGGCCTGTTGCGCCGTAATAACCACAGCCATCGGATGCGATATACACACGCTGCCCAGCCGCAATGCCAACTGTGGCAATTGCATTCTCGCCACTCTCATCATCACCAAAGCCAACCTGTTTCAAGCCACCCAACGATGTGCCCGTGTAAACAGCAAGCATGTTGTCAAAAGAGCTACCGGTTGAATCAAGACGAAGCGAACCTGCTGTCTCGGCTACGTAGCTAAACCAAGCTGACCCATAAGGTCCGTAACAACCATGATTTGGCTCACCGGCTTCGACTGTGGTTCCGCCCGTGTTTAGCGAAAGCGTTCCTTTGCTTCCTTCCAATAAACGAGCAGCAGAGAAATTGTCGTTCGTTGGCGCGCTTCCTGCAACAACAGTGACCGCCAGGGTTGCAACTATCGGTTGGTCGGTTGATGCACACGTATTTTTTGCAACCACTGTGTAGCCGCCCGAAAAGTGTGGAACCAGTTTTCCGACCGCACCATAGGAAACCGCGTCCACCATGTCGACACCATTGTGTTTACGCACCATGGTGTACTCCCACCACGTTGGGTTTTGAATCTCGTCACATTCAGCAGCAGCGGTTGCAATAAGCGCCTGCCCGATGAGCGGACTGTCTGAGCCAAGAACAATCGCACCATTGAGTGGATCTTTTATTGCTTCTTCCTCCACTACTTCTTGCACTGCAAATTCGGAAACGTTATCCACTGCCTCAAGATCCCATGATCCCTCGCTGAGAACGGTTTCGCCTTCGTACGCAACGTACTGAAATGTTCGGCCTTCGCCCAGCACCACAGTTGCGCTATTTCCTTCAACAGTGATCCATTCCCCTGTTGCATCTACCCCTATTTGCACTCGCGTTACACGGTCACAAAACGAAACATCAGCTGAAGTCTGGTTATCAATCAGTGAAATTTCGCAAGCGTCTAAGCCATCGTCTTCAACTGGCGGAACAATCGTCTCGGTAGGAGCACTTTCTACTTCCGAGCACAACGGCTGAGCATTTACTGCATCAAGTGCAACTTGCGCGCCTTCTACTGCCGCATCAACATCTGCCTGTGCAGCCACAATCGCGGCATCTTTTTCATCTTGTGTATTGAAACACTCAATTGCCGCATTGCGAACGCGACTACTTGATGAACCTTCACCACTGCATCCAGCCAGAACGAACGCGAGTAGGACCGCAGCCCCAAAAAGATCCCGGGCCCTACTCATATTCGACCTCTTTTTAATGTGGTTACGCAGACTTCTTCTTGCGCGATACCGCTACACCTGCACCAGCAATAACGATCAAGCCAAGAGCCGCGATCAGTAGCCAATTCATTGACGAACCACTTCCAGTTGATCCGGATGTGGTTTTGCTTTCAAACGCAGACTGCACACTCGCTGGAATTTGAGAGATCTTGCTGCTCAGGCTCACAGTTTGAGATCCATCAGCTGACACAACAGTTGCATTGATTGCATCAGCATTGCTGCCAATCGGTATCATCGCTTTCTTTTGACCCTTACGCATGGTTACCGAGTCGCCACCAGCACTAATGGTGATTGTTCCATCAGCTATTCCGGCGCTTGTAAACATGGCATCAATACATGATGTATCGCACACCATGGTGTTCACACCATCCGATATTGCTGTGCTCACAGAACCATCAACGCTCAATTGGGCATCTGGCAGTTTCACCTGTTCCACAGAGGCTGGAATGGTTGGATTCTCGTCAGCTACTACTTCCACCTTAGGGATTTCAGCAGCTACCACAGAACCAAGGCCAAAATTCACCTCATAGGTATCTGTTGATGGCTCATCTCCTTCCCACGGACCACAGCAATCCATCACTGCAAGTGTGTAAACACCCTCTTCAAGAAACAAACTGAAGTCACTTGCGTAATAGTTCGTAACTACTTCGGTACGAATTCCATTAGACGTGCTCACTGACCATTGCATTCCGCCATCATCATCGCTAATTACTTCCTCATCGTTGCTATCAAGCAGCACCAGGTAGGAATCCACGCAGGCATAATCATTTGTTTCCATGTCTCCATCAGGGTTCCCGCAACCTTCTTCCGAAAGACTTACCCAATTGTCTGGATCTGTCACGTCATCAACCCAAGTGCGTGTTCCATTGATTACCGTATTTGCCCTAAACCAGGCACCACCTGCTGGAACAACAATTTCAAATGTTGTGTCCGGTGAAGCAGAAGTTGACACAAGGTCCCACGTAAGTGACTTGAATTCAGTTAATTCGACACTTGAGCCAAGTGTGATTGATCCGCCTTCTTGATCGTCATCTTCAACCATTACCGTGTACGTTCCCGGTTCAAGTTCAATTTCAATCAGGCTTGCAGAACAGTTTCCGGGACCGCGACCACTATTGTCATCGCCTTCGTCTACGCCATTTCCGACTAAATCAAGTTCTGGGTCAACAAAGCCATTTCCTTCGTAGTTGTCTTCTGATGGCATACAGGTTTGGCCTGCAGTTGCTGTCAAAGTGACAGTTTCATTTTCGGTAAGGGTCAATATGTACGTCGTTTCTGAACCATCCGATGTGTAAGAGAATGGCAACGTCGGGAACTCAAACGGATTGGCAACTATTTCAACATTTGAAGTCCACGTCACCACTTCGACGTTGTCTTCGATTTCAATGAAGTACTCGCCTGGAGCGAGATCCCACATTGAGTATCCAATGTAGGGAGGGCACTCATCATCACATGAATACGACTCAAAGTCAGGTTGATCATCAATATCAACATCAAAATATTCTGTGCTTTCAAACCTCGCGAGCACCGGTCCGTCAAATTCTTCTGGCACTGTGAACGAATAGCGTCCAGTCAGCACATCTGCCTGTCCACTGAATGGAAGCGATTCCCAATCCGCAAAGTTCCTATCAGTTTCTTCTACACAAACACCTACAGTGTCTTCAGGGACCGTAAAGGAGATCGGAACATTCTGTTCACTGTCAGTATTCCAACCAGCAAAGAACGTCTGATCACCATTCACCAAGTAAAAGTTGAAATAGAATTGCTGACCATCAGCAACAGTGAATGAACCACTTGCCGAACATTCAACAAGTGGATACACGCCTGGGTTGCTCATGTCTTCAATTGCTGCATTAAAGAGCTCGCCGTTCGGGCAGTCCCACGAAACTCCTGTTGACGTAAACGTTGCTGTGCAACCATCAGCTGAGTTTTCTTCTTCTCCGCCGTATGACACACTGTATGAAATTGGAATGATGATTGGATTGTCGGCACTAAGGGCTTCAACCGCCCAGGTGCCTTGAGTAAGAACTGTTTCTGTGCCGTCCTCAGCGGTGTTTACAAGAGTCCAATTTCCACCCCAGTCCAAGCGAACATCTCCATCTGCACAGTCATCTGAGACACTTGAATCACTAGTTACTGTAGCCGTGCATGTCACTTCTGACGTACTTTCAGCACCTTCTGCTTCACACAACGGCTGAGCTTCAGCTGCTTCTAAATCCATCAGTGCTTGCTGTTGTTCTGGAGTAAGAACTACTTCGCCACCGTCAGACGATGCTTCTACGGTCGTTGTCGTGTCTCCATCAGATGAAGTACGAACTGCAGGACGGCGATATCCGCCGCCACTTGCGCCTTCTAACGTTGTTGAAGTATTTTGCAAAATCGTTGTTGAAGTTTCCTGCGAAATCGTTGTTGGAGTTCCCTCAATCGTTGATGTCGGAGTCTCATCATTAACATCGCCAGATGGCGCATTTCCCATTGCCGCATTAAACGCTGCCAGCGCTTCCTCAACAGCTGCGACTTTTGCTTCTTGTGTGTCGTAACACAGCGCGCTGTTCTTGGTGCGACCGCTCGAGTCACCACCACCGCACGAGGTAAGGAGAAGGGCAACTGCTGAAATTGCTGAAATTAAACGGACCTTGCGGCTCATGGGAGACCTCACATTGAAATTGGGTTTAGGCTCAGCAGACTAAACCTGAATTCAGCCTGTGTCAACCACTCAAAGCCAAGATTCATCTAGGGTTTACCCATGCTCGATCTCGGCGAACTGCTGAAAACCGCCCAGACAGCTGCACATGCGGCGGATCTGGTGAGTTTGCCGGGGTTTACGGGCCGGCAGTTCACGATTTCCCGTAAGGCAGATAACAGCGAAGTCACCGAAATTGACCGAAATACAGAGACCGCCATTACTTCGGTATTGCGGGACGCCACCCCTGATTTTGGCATTTATGGCGAAGAGCACGGGATCAGCGGTCCAACCGATGCTGAGTACACGTGGGTCATTGACCCCATCGATGGCACTACCAACTTTGTACGCGGCGTTCCAGTTTGGGGTTCGCTCATCGCCTTGGTCCACAACGAAGTTCCCGTGCTCAGCGTGGTGTCGGCGCCGGCTTTGGGCATGCGCTGGTGGGCTTCTGTTGGCAGTGGCGCTTACTTCAACGGCACACGTATATATGTATCCACTGTGAAGGATCTCGTTGAAGCACACGTGAGCACAACACCAAACAAAGGTTGGGAAAAAGTTGGTGGCTTACCCGCGTTGCAACAGTTACAAGTAGATGCATTGCGCTCGCGAGGGTTTGGCGATTTCTGGCAACACATGTTGGTGGCACAAGGTGCAATTGACATTGCTATTGATGCAATCGGCCTTGCGCCATACGACAACGCAGCTATTTACCCAATTGTTCAAGAAGCCGGTGGAACCATTACCGATCGATTTGGCAACGTCGACTGGCGAGCAAACTCGTCGGTGAGCAGCAACGGGCTGCTCCACCAGACCGTAATTACTCGCCTATTGGCGTAACTTCACGCTGCTTACGTAATTGCAGCAGCATTCGTCCTGCAATAAATATCAGCAGTACTGCGAAGAGGAAGTTTGAAACTGCATCGTTCATGCGAGCGGCAATCCAGCTACCGGCGATAGCAGTAACAATTCCGGTTGAGCTCACGATCGCAGCTGCAGTGAGGTCGGTGTTCTTATTACGCAAGTTCTGAAGTGTTCCCGATAGCGCGGTAGGAATGACCACAGCGAGCGAAGTGCCTTTTGCAATTGCTGGAGAGACATGGAAAAAGATCACCAAAATTGGAACGGTCATAAGCCCTCCACCAATGCCAAGCATTCCTGCAAGTGCACCGACAACCAGACCGATAACAACCAGCCAGGCGGCAGTTGGCGCATTCAGAATCATTTCACCCGCAGCATCAATTTTGAAGAACATCCGAATTCCAGCAATCACCAGAATGCAGATAAACGCAATGGTCAATGTGCGCTTTGAAAGTCGATTGAGTAACTCGGCGCCCACTAGCGACCCGGCGACAGAACCTATTGATAGCCACAGCACAACAGGCCAATCAATGTGGTCGTGCGTCCAGTACGTAAAGAAACTAGAAATTGAAATGAGAAACACTCCCGCAAGCGAAGTGCCGTGCGCACGCCGCTGATCCATGCCAAGTGCAAACATCAAACCAGGAACAATGATGATGCCTCCGCCAAGGCCAAACATGCCCGACAACAACCCGGCGCCGACGCCAAAGCCCATCAAAATGAGCGCGCGCTGTTTTGGAATTTTCACTTGCCTAGTTTGCTACTTGGAGCGTCGCGCAACATCATTGATATATCGAGCACCGCACTGGCATGCACCTTGGCTTCATCCACACTCAGCGTCTTGCCGAGTTCGACCACAAAAGCCATGGAGTTCTTTAGCCCGCGCTTCTGCCAAGTTGCAGCAACGCCCGTATATGTGCCACCAGTAATGCGCTTCATCGGCAAGCCAGTAATCGCTCCGTAACGAGCCCGAATTTCACCTTCAAAACCAACACCGGGAGAAATAATGTTGAGGTCTTGGTGATACCACAGACCAAGGGCAGGTTTTATCTCGCGCAAGAACGAGACGATGGCTTTGGTCTCTGGTTCTGATGCACGATTTGGGCCTGAATATTGCCAGTACCCCGGTTGACCAATGCGTGCCCATCCGTAGGGAAAGTTTCTATTCAGGTCAACGCGGTTTGCGTTACCTCGTCGATTTAAAACCGTTCCATCTGGATTCATTGAAGGAATTACCCACAGGTTCACGCCTTTAGGAACCTGCATGTTCACCAACTCATCGGTAATCAGCAGGCCTGCTTCTTCGTTGCCGTGAATAACGCCAATAACTGCAACCGTGACACCCTTTGGGTCGCCCATGCGAATTGCTTCAAGCGGACGGCCCTGAATTGAGGTGCCAATGACACGGCGTTCAAGAATGTTGCCCTGCGCCGTAGCTACAGAAGTAGCACTGACACTTGCCAGCGCAACAATTGCAAAAACTACCGAAATAGTTTTTTGAACAATTCGCATTTATTCTGCAGTGGCGATTCCACCGCCAAGAACATGCGTATTCGTCATGTTGTAGAGCACAACCGATTGACCGGGAGCGATACGGCGCTGCGCTTCATTCCACGCAATGCGAACTGAGTTGTGAGAGAGAATTTCAACAGTTGCAGGAATAGCTGCACCATGTGCGCTTGACTGCACCAACACATCATTCGTTGTTTGTAAACGCTGAACGTCTTGCGTGTCGGACCAAATGATGCTGGTCACCACGAGCGACTTGCGGTACAGGCTTGCTTCCTCGCCAATGACTACGCGTGCATTTGGTGTATCCACTTCAACCACATATTGCTTTGGGCCACCACCTGGAATACCAAGACCTTTGCGTTGACCGATGGTCACCAATTCAAGCGCTTCTACTTTTCCAGCAGGCGATCCATCTTCGTTCACTACTTCTGCTTTGCGGAACGGAATACGGTTACCGAGAAAAGTTTCGCGACCACCAGTTTTGCTAATAAAGCACACGTCTTGACTGTCGGGCTTTGTTGCGGTGCGCAGCCCAAGTTCAACAGCGCGTTCGCGAACTTGGGCCTTCGTTAAATGACCAACAGGAAACATGGTGTAAGCCAGTTCTGCCTGGTCCAACATGTGCACGACGTAGCTCTGATCTTTTGCATCGTCTGCACCGCGTGTTAGCCGAAGTGTTCCTTCGTCATCGCGTTCAACTCGTGCATGATGGCCAGTTGCCACTGCATCGAAACCGAGCAAGCGAGCACGTTCGCTGAGTCGATCAAACTTCAGGTGACGATTGCACTCGATGCATGGGTTTGGTGTAATTCCGTCCACATGGGCTTGCACATACGGAGCAACCACATGCTTGTCGAAGTCATCTGAAAAGTTGAAGACCAAGTGGTCAATGTCCAGTTGCTGAGCAACGCGTCGAGCGTCATCAACATCGGAAACCGAGCAACAACCCGTGTCGCTTTCGCCACCCCACAAGCGCATGGTGAC
>CANKVI010000045.1 GCA_947487095.1 Acidimicrobiaceae bacterium
TTTCATTCATGGCAAAGGTTGGGTGCACGGCGATGTGCGTCCAGCAAATATTTTCATTGGCGACGATGGTCGTGTTCGCTTGGCCGGCCTCGGACTGAAGCGCATGGTGATTGCCGAGAAGATGAGTATTGAGCAAGCAAACTATGCAGCTCCAGAAATTGCCGCTGGCGATCAACCGAGTGCGCAAAGTGATGTCTATTCACTTGCGACAACCCTTCTTGAATCAATTACTGGCACGTTGCCGTTCAGTGGCGACACCGCGGCAATCACGTTGTCGAATCGTGTTGGAAAACTTCTTCCAGTTTCTGCAGACCTTGGACCAATCGCTGCTCCACTTGAGCGCGCTGGAAGGCCAGATGCAACTGAGCGATATACCGCTTTAGATTTTGGAAAAGCTCTGGCAGGCATTGCAGAAAAGATGCCACTGCCAACACCAATTGAACCGCTTGCTGCAAGTTCGTTTGCTCAAGTTATTGAACAAAAAGAGGCAGAGCACACTGGCGAAATTACACGTCCAAAAGTTGACGAAACACAAGACGTGACTATTCCCATTGCTGCAGCAGTTGATCCGTCAGGGTCAATGCTGAAAATTAAAGATGGCGCAAAAGACGAACCGATTGTTGTGGTATCTGAAAGTGAAGTTCGGCGTCACAAACGTCTCTGGGTGATCGGCGCTGTCATTGCGCTGTTGGTTGCAGGTGTTGTTGGCTTCCGAGTTGTGGTGAAGCAGGCTCACACCATTCCGCCACTCGCGGGAATCATTGAAGGCGAAGCACGTAACTTGATTGCTTCAAATGGTTGGACCATCGTTGTTACATCTGAGCGAAATGATGAAATTCCTGCAGGTTCCGTAGTTCGCACCGAACCTGCTGAAGGTGAAAAACTAAAGGAAGGTCAAACGCTGACCATCGTGGTTTCGGAAGGACCAACATTTGCAACATTGCCCGATATCTCGGGTGCAGATTCGCAAACAGCACTCGATCAACTGACTGCACTTGGTCTTGCGGTTACTGCGCGCGACACTAATAGCGAAGATTTTCCTGCGGGAATTGCAATTGGCTGGAATGTTCCTGAGCAACCTGGTCTCAATCCTGGTGATCAATTACTCAAGGGAACAGCGATTGATTTGCTTGTTTCCGTGGGACCTGAGTTGCGTGAAGTCCCAAAAATTGTTGGACTCAAACTTGAAGATGCACAAAAACTTGTTGCCGATTTGGGATTGACGTTGGTTGAAACACCAGCAGCAAAGAGCAATGGCGCAGACAAGGGTTTGATTGGTGCACAATCGCCAGTACCTGGAGAAAAGGTTGCGCGCGAAACCGGAATTGCTTATTCAATTTCGCTTGGTCCAGACCTTGTAAAACTTCCGTATCTCGTGGGAAATCGCATTGACACGGTACAAAGTCGCTTGCAAGAGGCTGGTTTCGTTGTGGGAAGCGTCACAGGCAATCAACAAGGCAAGCTCAAGCAAGCCCTAATCGCTGGCAAATCAGTGAAAAACAATGCAATGGTGCCGCGTGGCGCAACAATTGATCTTGTCTTTCCTTAATCGATAAACACATCTGAACCTCGCCTCGTAAGAGCCCGTGCAAGTACGGTGTAAACCGTGCAACGCGACGAACATCTTCCGCCTTCTGCACACAATGAACCTGGAGTAATTGACTCCGGTGGAGTGGACGAAATCTCGGTCATTCCATGGTCTTCGCTGCTGAAACATCGCATTAAGAAGCGTGTTGGTCTGACGCATCGCAAAGCAACGCTGGGTGTATTGCTTGCCAGCGTGTTTACAGTGAGCTTCACCATCACGTTGTTGGTGGTGTCATTGAAGACTGTTGCTGACGACTTGGGCAGCACCGTCACCATCATGAGTTGGACAATTACTGCTCCGTTGCTGGCCTTTGGTGTGGTTGGCCCTGCGTTTGGTAAGGCAGGAGATCTGTGGGGACACAAGCGAGTGTTCGTGTACGGACTTGTCGGTGCAGGTGTGTTCTCACTGGCAAGTGCATTCGCTTGGAACGACGTGTCGCTAATTGGGTTTCGAACGCTTAGCGCAGCAACTGGGTCTGCAACCGGGCCAGCAGCAATGGCCTATATCAATCGAATGTTTCGCGCCGACGAGCGAGTGCGACCTCTTGGCTATTGGAGTTTTGTCACTGCAGGTGCTCCCGTAATCGGTGTAGTTGCGGGTGCACCACTCGTTGAGGTTTTTGGATGGCGAGTGATCTTTATGGTTCAGGCTCCGCTGAGTTTGATTGGGGCATTGGTTTCATGGCGACTCTTGCCAGAAACCGATCGTCGCGACAACGTGCGATTTGATGTGAAGGGTTCACTCACGCTTGGTGCGGGAGCAGTTCTTATTTTGCTCACCATCAACCGTGGAAACTCGTGGGGTTGGCTCAGCCCGCAAACACTGGGTGCAGGTATTGCGGGACTATTCGCATTGTGGTTGTTCTATCGAGTTGAAACCGTTGCAATCGATCCATTGATGCCGGTGAAGTGGTTAAAAACTCGCAACGTTGCATTTCCCGTAGTGACTCAGGGGCTCATGAATATCGCTTACATGGGTAGTTTCTTGCTGGTGCCGCAGATGTTGGAAAACGCGTTGGATTATTCGCCATCGCACATTGGATGGCTAGTGATTTCGCGTCCATTGACCTTTTCGCTGATTGCTCCATTTGCCGGATTTTTCGTTGGCAGGTTAGGTGAGAGAAAAACGGGAATGCTTGGTGCGTTCATGATTCTGCTCGCGATGGTTGCATTGATTTCAGTGCAGTCGCCGAACAGCGATTGGAGAGTCGTGCTCGGACTTTCACTAACTGGTTTTGGAATGGGAATTGCTGCGCCATCACTCACTGCATTGCTTGCTGCTTCGGTGAAAGAAAGCGACATGGGTGTTGCGAGTGCAATGCAACAACTCATGTCGCAGATGGGTGCTGTGCTCGGCGGTGCACTGATGATTGCCGTGCATGACATTACGGAAGGCAGCGGAAAAGTAATTAGTTATTCATATGGATTACTTATTGGGGTAGCTGCCACGATTGCGGCAATCATTACTGCAAGTTTGGTTCGTTCAACCGAAAACTAAAGCGTTGACGTGATGGCCATGATTTCGGCCGCAACTTTTTCTGCCAAGTCATCTTTCGGCATGGCAATTTGCATCTGCATCATTTTTGTCATGTCGCCTTCGACCTTTACCTTGCCCGACAAAAATGCCTGCATACCCGCTTGTGGGTCTTGCTCAAGAAAAATTGCGCGAGCAGTTGCGTAATCGGTGGTCACTGTGAGGTCTGGAGATTCGAGATGACCCAAGTCCATCACGAGTTCGCCCGATGACGTGTCGATGTGGCTATGAATAACTCCGTCGCCAAATGGCACGTTCTTCACCACCTGATTCATGCGGATAGACACGGGAATCTTTGGTGCTTGGCCTTCAAACTTGGCGCGAATGAGCCGTGCTTCGGCAATCCATTCGGGGGAGAGAAAAGGGTTTGGCACGTGAGGCAGGCTAGTTGTTTGCAGCGCGAATTGCATCTCGTGTGTCAATTGCAACAGCACGACTGGCCTGCGCGAAATCTTCACCGTTGCTGGCGTATAACACTGCACGCGATGAGTTGATGATCAGACCAGTTCCTTCTTCGTTGCGACCCGCGCGTACGGCAGAAACAATGTCTCCACCTTGAGCACCAATACCTGGAACAAGGAATGGCATGTCGCCAACGATTCCTCGAACTTCTGCAAGCTCTTGCGGGTATGTAGCACCCATTACCAATGCTGTGTCGCCAATGTCGCGCCACTTTGACGCTGCGGCGATTGCAACATGTTTGTACAGCGAAGTTCCATTCACGATCTTTGATTGAAACTCGCCGCCGCCGCTGTTTGATGTGCGACACAACACGATGGTTCCCTTGCCTGGAGTTTGCAGAAACGGCATCAGTGAGTCAGATCCCAGATATGGGTTGACGGTGACAGCGTCTGCTTGGTACCGCTCGAATGCTTCACGCGCATACAGCGCGGCGGTGTCGCCAATGTCTCCGCGTTTGGCATCCAGGATGAGAACCACGTTCGGGTATTGCGTACGAATGTGATCGCACACGGCTTGCAGTTGAGCCTCTGCGCCAACAGCAGCGAAGTACGCAATTTGTGGCTTGAAGGCGCACACGGTGTCGGCGGTTGCATCAACAATGTCGATACAAAACTTTTGAATGCCGAGCGGATCATTCTTGAGATGCGCGGGAAGTTTGTTGATGTCTGGGTCAAGTCCAACGCACAGTGCAGAATCAGTTTTTGCCCATGCGGCATTTAGCTTTGAATAGAACGACATGGTGCGGTTCAGTCAACGATCACAATGGCGCCGGTAGGGCAGAGCTCTTCGGCCGCAGTCACTTGTGCGCGAAGGTCCTCACTGGGTTTTTCTTGGAGGATGTAGAGCATTCCATCATCGCGAATTTCAAACACGGTTGGCGCTTGATGCACGCATCCACCTGTTGAAGCGCACATATCAAGATCTACGGTTACGCGCATGCTCCAACAGTAGTTGAAGGACTATTTATGTTTGCGAGTTGCCTCGTGGCGTTGGAATGCACTGAGCACTGCATGAAGTGAAGCAGTAATGGTGTTTGGGTCGATACCCACACCCCAGCGATTGTGGCCGCTGTCGTCTCCCGTTTCTACGTAGGCAACTGCAGTGGCTTGTGAACCCTGGCCAAGCGCATGCTCGGTGTAGTCCTTCACGTCGAGGTGACCGCTGAACTGCCCGCGAATGGCGTGAACAAACGCATCAATTGGCCCGTTGCCTTTGCCCATGAATGTTTGACGGGTGCCATTGATGTCAATTTGTGCAGTGATCTCGGTATGGCCGGTGATCGATTCGCTTTTCAGTTCATGACTAATCAAGTTGTAGGTAGGAAACTCGGGGAGGTATTCGTGCTTGAATGCATCCCACAACATCATCGGGCTGATTTCTGTGCCTGAGTCTTCGGTGATGTGCTGAATGTTTTGTGAGAACTCAATTTGTAAACGTCGTGGAAGATCAAAACCATGTTCTGCCTTCATGATGTATGCAACGCCGCCCTTGCCCGACTGGCTGTTTACACGCACAACCGATTCGTATGAACGGCCAACATGCTTTGGGTCAAGCGGCAAGTAGGGAACACCCCACTGGTCGTAGGTGTCGGAAAGTGCTTCAAAGCCTTTCTTAATTGCGTCCTGGTGACTGCCCGAAAATGCGGTGTATACCAAGTCGCCAACGTAAGGCTGGCGCTCAGGCACTGGAAGGCGATTGCAATATTCGGCGTCGCGGCGCAGTGCATCAATGTCGGTGATGTCGAGTTCGGGGTCAACACCATTCACAAACAAGTTCATAGCCAGCGTAATGAGGTCGACGTTTCCAGTGCGCTCGCCGTTGCCGAACAATGTTCCTTCAACACGATCGGCACCAGCCATCACACCAAACTCTGCTGCAGCAACTGCGCACCCGCGGTCGTTGTGTGGGTGCAATGAAATGACGACCGTGTTGCGCTTGGCAATAGTGCGAATAAACCATTCAATAACGTCGCCGTACACGTTTGGCGTGTAGCACTCAACCGTTGCTGGCAAATTCAAAATCAGTTTCTTTGCGCTGGTTGGTTGGATGACCGCCATTACTGCTTCACAGATTTCAATCGCAAACTCTGGCTCGGTCAGCGTGAAACTTTCTGGCGAATACTCGTAGCGAACATCGGTGCCAGGAAGCAGGTGTTCCAACTCCTTGCACAACGTTGCAGCCTTCACTGCAATGTCGATAACGCCTTGCTTGTCGAGACCGAACACCACGCGACGCTGCAGTGGGTTAGTGGAGTTATAGAAGTGCACGATGGCGCGTTTCGCGCCCTTCAAACACTCATAAGTGCGCTTCAACAAATCTTCACGGCACTGCACCAACACTTGGATGGTGACATCGTCAGGAATGAGGTCTTCTTCAATAAGCAAACGAACGAAATCAAAATCGGGCTGCGAAGCAGAAGGGAATCCAACTTCAATTTCTTTGAAGCCCATTTTTACAAGCGTGTTGAACATGCGCAGTTTGCGCTCGGGATCCATTGGGTCGATGAGCGCTTGGTTGCCGTCGCGAAGGTCGACTGAGCACCACATCGGTGCCTTTGTGGTGACGTTGTTCGGCCAGGTGCGGTCCTTCAGCACCACCGGAATGAACGGTGTGTACTTTTCGAATGGCATCTTTTTTGGAGTTACGGGCTTTGGGGCCATGTTGCGTTTCTTTCTCGGTAATGAAAAAACCCCCTGACCTTTCGGTTCAGAGGGTTTCGGCGACAGCGAATATGGGGCTGGCGCCGTTATGTAAGTAGAAGGTCCAAAACTTGCGCTTGCATGATGAAACCAGCCTAGCGGTGGTTTTAGCGAGGTGTCGGACTAAGAAAGTTGACGAACTGCCATGGGTCTGAGTGGTCCAACAAACTGTCGTCATTGCCGAATCCTGGGAATGGATCGAAGCGCTCGGACAGCGGGGTCCAGTCTGCAGCAGCCGAATGGATTGAGCCGATGTACGGACTGGTCCACTCCAGAAGTTCGCGCCATGGCAAATCGTCTGGCACGCATACTCCAGCAGTTGGGTAGGTGAGCAACCAACGAACCGCTGCAACAACCGAGCCACCAACTTGCAACGTGGTTGCACTTTGGCCAGGAAGAATGCTGCGTGCTTGTTCAATGTCGAGCAGCGAGCCCGTCCACCACGACTTGTAGTCGTGACCCATGAGCAACACGCCGAGTTCGTCGCGACCGCTAATGATCTCGTTGTTCAAAATGCGCTCGCGGTCTTGCATCTTCCAATTGCGCATCCGCAATTCCAACACGCTGTCAATTGCGACATCGGATGGGTGATAGGCGTAATGCACGGTTGGTCGGTATGCGTCGGTGCCATCTGCGTTTTTTACCGTGAGGTGTTTGCACATGGTGTATGACTCGCCGTGGCGAATAACCATGCCAAGGTTTTGTCCACTTGGTACCCAGCTGCGCACCCACGTTTCCATTCCTGGTTGTGCAATGCAGATTTGGTTGCGAGGACCATCGTCGTGATGCTCGTGTGCATTTTTTGGCATCCACTTTTCGTGTGTTCCCCAGCCAAGTTCTGCTGGTGCGATGCCTTCTTCGTAGAAACCTTCAACCGACCATGTGTTGCAAAACTCGTTTACCTCTTTTGGCTTGTTAGTAATTTGCGTGTCACGTTCGGCAATGTGGATGACTTTTGTGCCGGTGAGTTGCGCAAGCACATTGAACTGTTCGGCTTCAAGAGCGGCCTGCAGTGCTGCTGCGCGATTTTCTGCCTTGCCATCTTTCAACAATGCAGTGGTGATGTCGACGAGAGCTTGTTTCACCAAGTGGCTCACCATGCCTGGGTTTGCGCCGTGTTCGACAACTGCCGAAGGTCCATTGTTCGAACCCCAACGCTCGATCATCTTGCGCATTTCCTGATGACGCACATACAGGGTGCGGTCTTGCGGACTCGTGGTCTGCATGTCTTGATATGGGTCCCACAACTCGACCGAAGTGTTTAAGTAGCGAACGCCATGATCGCGGCACCATTCAATAATGGTTGGGCCATCAATGTTCCACGCAAGGTCCAGCAGAATGTCGCCGTTACCTACACGTGCACTGAGGAACGAATCGAGGTTGTCGCGCGTAACGCGATCTTGTTCGTATCCGACACCCATTGCCAACACGTCGGCAACACGATGACGGTTGTCGCGGAAATCAACAATGTTGATGGTTTTCGGGTCAAATTTGAGATCGCGAATCATCAATGGAATCGCGCATTGCGCAACAGATCCACAGCCAAGCACCAAGGTGCGTTTTGGATGTTGGAATGTTACGGAAGCTGGTGCGTTCACTTCGACGCAGT
>CANKVI010000046.1 GCA_947487095.1 Acidimicrobiaceae bacterium
GACATGGTGACCATGAGCGATGGCGAAGTTGGAGAACTTCGCAACTCAGTGATCTCCATGGTGTACCAAAACCCAGTTGCCGCACTAAACCCAACCATTCGAGTTGGCGACCAAGTTGCTGAAGTATTCGAACTCGCCGGAAAATCAAAGGCTGAAGCAGGCAAGCTTGCTCTTGAAGCCTTAGTCCGAGTAAAGATCGCCGACCCAGAGAAAGTGATGCGCCGTTACGCACACCAACTTTCAGGCGGAATGGCACAGC
Source organism: Acidimicrobiaceae bacterium (assembly GCA_947487095.1). The sequence goes on from CANKVI010000046.1 coordinate 260, forward strand.
GCGTTGTTATTGCAATGGCACTTGCATCCAACCCTCGCCTGCTCGTAATGGACGAGCCAACAACAGGTCTTGACGCAACTGTTGAAGCAGAGGTTCTCGACTTGGTGCGCGAACTTCGCCGCGAAACCGGAACAGCAGTGCTGTTCATTTCACACAACCTTGGGGTAATTCGCCACATGTGTGACCGCGTTGGCGTGTTGTACGCAGGTGCCCTTGTTGAACAAGGAACTACCGCAGACATTCTTTCCAATCCGCAACATCCATACACCGTTGGACTGCTCCGCTGCATTCCACGTGGTGGTTTGCACAAGAACACCGACCGCTTGGAAACGATTCCAGGTTCACCACCATCACTCGGACTGCATTTTGATGGCTGCGTGTTTGCTTCACGTTGCTCAATTGCCGACGATCGTTGCCGAACCGAAAAACCAGAGATGGTCTCCGTTAGTCCTTCACATGTTGCCCGTTGTTTCCACCACGACAAAGCCCCGTCGATGCCTCGAAACATTGAAGGCGCATCACAAGGTCTTTCTAACCCGAGTAAGCGCCCAGTGCCAGATGGTGATTTACTCAACATCAATAGCCTGTCGAAGATTTTCACACAAGACGGGAACAAGGTTCAGGTTGTTAACGATGTATCGCTGTTCGTTAAACCAGGTGAAACTCTCGGACTAGTTGGCGAATCAGGTTCAGGTAAGACCACCATCGCAAAAATGATTCTTGGTCTCACCAGCGCAGAAACTACGAGTGTGATGACGCTGAGCGGCAAGAATCTCGCACGTGCTCTCAATAAGCGTTCGGTCGAAGATGTTGGAGCATTGCAAATTGTGTTCCAAAACCCAGATCAAGCACTCAATCGTCGCCACAGTGTGACTCGCATTGTTTCGCGCGCTGTCGAAAGACTCTCTAGATTTAATCGATCTGAATCCGACAATCGCGCGCACGAGTTGCTTTCGGGAATGCGCGTTGACGCCTCGCTACACAACGCGCGCCCAGCCCAGCTTTCTGGTGGTCTTAAACAACGGGTTGCTATTTCGCGTGCGTTTGCTGGTTCGCCAAACCTTGTGGTGTGCGACGAACCAACCTCAGCGCTCGACGTTTCGGTACAAGCAACAATTTTGAACTTGCTCGTTGACTTGCAGAAACAAGACGACACCAGTTACTTGTTCATCTCGCACGACCTCGGCGTGGTTCGCTACATCAGCGACAGAATCGCAGTCCTGTACCTGGGCCGGGTGATGGAACTCGGAAATGCTGAAACCGTGTTTAACGGACCGCACCACCCCTACACCGAAGCATTGGTATCGAGTGTTCCTGCAATTGACGGATCCCAACGTGTACGTATTCGCTTAGAAGGTGACGTTCCGAGTCCTGCCAACCCACCAACTGGTTGCGTGTTAAACCCGCGTTGTCCACGTATGGCCGGTAGCGGTGTAGAGGGTTTGTGCACAACGGTTGAACCAGAACTTAAGGAAGTTGAACCTGGACACTTCATGCGCTGTCACATACCGCTAGATCAATTACGCGTCACGCAACAGAAGTAATTTCACTTCCCTTTTGCCTGCCCGCTAGCAATAGTTAGCACTGATATACCAAGGAAACTTAGGGCTCGTGGCTTGACGCGGCTCTTAACCCACCCGTAGGCTTTGCCTCATTCAATGGCCACCATCCCGGTGGCTGAATAGGGGGAAATTCATGACATTGAACGTCAAGCGTTCACGTCGAGTACGCCAAATCGCAATCGGTTTGGGTCTCGCACTTGCTGTTTCCACTGTCGGCGTATCCGGCAGTAGCGCAGCAAAAGTACAAGCAGGAACAAAATCTGGCGGTGACATCACTGTCGGTGTGTTTAACCAATTGCTCAGCACGTGTTTCTCACCTAATGCTTCAAACTCAGCATTGGGAATCATGAAGACCGCGTACGAGGGCTTCTTCGAAAAGAAGTCAAACGGCGAAATCGTTCCTTACCTCGCAGAGGCTGTTACTCCAAGTGCAGACTTCAAGACTTGGACGATCAAATTGCGTTCAGGAATTAAGTTCCACGACGGTACATCACTTGATGCTGCAGCTGGGGCCGCCAACGTTCAAGCATCAGCCGGTGCTTACTACATAGGCCTCGTTTCAACTGGACGCGGAAACCCAGCACACACGCTTGGATCAGGTGTTCCATTCTCTGCAAACTTCAAGTCAGCCTCAGTAGTTGACGCATTGACTTTCAAGATTGATTTGTGGAACGGACAAGTTGACTGGCCAGCAACGATGTACGCATCGGGTCGCAACTTCGTGCGTGCACTTTCCGACCTTGCCAATGCTTCACAGTGTGCAACAAAGGGTGTTGGAACCGGACCATTCAAGTTCAGCTCAGTAAGCCCAACCGAAACCAAAGTGGTGAAGAACACCTCATACTGGCGTAAGGACAGCGCTGGCGAACAGTTGCCATACTTGAACTCCATTACGTTCAAGTACGTCAACCAAGCAACTCAGCGTGTGAACGGCTTGAAGTCGGGAACACTCGATGCAGCACAGTTCACCTCTGCAGGTGAAATTAAGCAAATTCTTAATGTGAAAGAAAATAAGGATCTGCAACTCATCGAAAGCCGTTACGACTACTACGCAATGTCAATGTTCAACCATGCAATCGAGCCGTTCAACAAGCTCAATGCACGTTTGGCTGTTGCATACGCATACGACTCGGCTGCTTACTACAAAGCACGCAACTGCTTCAAAGGCAAGTGCCTAGGCGAAATCCCATCATCAGTAGTTGGCAAGACCAACATTGGTTACAACAAGGCTGGTTTCATTACCTTCAACCTTGCAAAGGCCAAGGAGTATGTAGCGAAGTACAAGGCAGAGACCGGAAAAGATCTCACCTTCACTTTGCCAGCAGACCCAAGCTCTGAGTCACAAGCAGGCGCAAAGACATTTGCTCAACTTATGAAGAAGGCTGGCATCACTGTCAACATTTCGACAGAAGACACAGCAACAATCACAGCAAATGCTTTCCCATCACCATCATCTGGCAAGACAAACCCTTACCAGATGTACCCAACCACCTTGTTCGAAGGTACTGGCACTGAGTTCACGCTTCCATTCATTCAGTCGAATGGTTTCAACGCACCAGGCAACCTCTTCCTTGGTGGTCTCACCAAGGCAAGTGCGGCACTTGGATTCGTGTTCAAGAACTTCGGTGCTTTGATCAACCCGGGCCGTCTCAACGATCCAGCGCTTGACGCACTGGTGTGGAAGGCACAGTTTGACACCACGTCAACCCGTACCGCCAACGTGAAGGCTGTAACGAAGTACTTGCAAGAAAATGCAACCGTGCTTCCTGCACCGACACTTGGATACTCGACAGGTTTGAGCAAGAAGCTCAAGGGCTATGACAAGTTCACTCTTGCTTCAGGTGGAGCAGGTGTTCCAATGACAAACGCTGGTATCAACTGGGTAGGCGTATACCTAGAAAAGTAGGTAGTCAGTAAGTCGTAAATAAGAAACCGGGTGTTGGCAATTGCCAACACCCGGTTTTTTTATTTAATTCCCAATTATGTATTTCGCAACACGCAGATTAGAATTTTGCCATGGGGAAAAATTTGGGGTGGGTCAACAATGTGCTGAAACGCATTATTCCACTGCTGCTCGTCATTTTTGGCTCAACGTTAATTCTTTCGCTGCTGCTGCAACTTCTACCTGTTGGCTTGAAAGATTTGTACATCGCTCCAGGCGATGAAGCAAGCGTGAATGAACAACTCAAGTCACTTGGTCTCGATGGCAATGCCTTCACGTTCTACTTCCATTGGCTGAACGATTTCGTTCGCGGCAACTTTGGCTACATCATTTTCCCTGGCGGTGGCCGTGAGCCGGTATCCAACAGACTTGCGACGGCGCTACCAATTTCCTTGCGTCTCGTTTTTTACGTGCAGATCGTTTCTCTTCTCGTATCCGTTCCTCTTGGTATTTACACCGCATACCGTGCAGGCCGTCGCTCAGACCGCGTCATCAGCTACAGCTTGTTCGCTGCTGCTTCGGTCCCCAACTTCGTGTTTGGTTTGTTGCTGGCCATTTTCATCGGCGTCAAACTTGGTTGGCTACCACCACTTGGCTACGTTGATCCATCTGAAAGCCTTGTCGAACACATCAAGACCATGGTGCTGCCCGTTCTGTCGCTGTCCATTCCCACCATTGCCACCTACTCTCGTCTGCTCCGCAGCGATGTAATCGCCACACTTCGCGAGGATTACGTGACGATGGCAGCATCCAAAGGGCTCAGCAACCGCCGTATTTTGTTTACCCACGTTCTGCGCCCGAGTTCCACCACGCTGTTCACGAGCGCCGCATTGAATATGGGAGCCCTCATTGGTGGCACATTGGTGATCGAGCAAATCTTTTCAATTCCGGGCCTTGGATCCGAGATCGGAATCGCAATTTTCTCGCGCCAATTCTTTGCCCTGCAGTCCTACATTGCGATAATTGCAGTGGGCTACGTGCTTTTCAACGGAATCATTGACGTGCTCCTTGGCTTTGTCGATCCGCGCACGAGGGAGCGTCGCAATGCGTAAGTTGTGGTCGACGTTCAATCTGCCAACAAAAATCAGTGCGGCATGGATAATGATCGTGATGTTCTTCGTAGTGACAGGAAATTTCCTGCCGCTCCCCAGTCCAACCGAGTACGACCCAGAGGCTTCTGGCGTTGGCATTTTCAGTTCTGGGCATCTTTTGGGCACAGACATCAACGGTTACGACTTGCTTTCTAATGTGATTAACGGAGCTCGTATTTCCATTCTGATTGCATTGATCTCCGTGGGTGTTGGTGGACTGATTGGCTCTGCAATCGGAATTGGTTCGGCTTATGTCCGCGGAAAATTGGATGTTGCGGTCAACTTGCTTTTCAACATCTTGCTGTCAATTCCCAACCTCGTTCTTGGTCTTGCTCTCGTAGCAATTCTCGCAACCAGCCCCGACCCATCAATACCAATTGATCCAAACCGACGTGTGTTCATCATTATTTTCTCGCTCACCGTGATCATCATTCCTATTCTTGGACGTATCGCCCGTGGTGCAACCCTGTCATGGGTGAACCGCGAGTTCATCGTTGCCGCTAGGTCAATGGGCATGAAAGATCGCCACATCATTTTTAAGCACATTGTGCCAAACGTGTTGCCTGCAATTTATGCTGTGATCTTCCTGGCAATCGGCGTGGTCATCGTTGCAGAAGGCGCGCTGTCGCTACTTGGTGTTGGAATCATTGATGGAGTCAGCTGGGGCGCCATGATCGGACGAGTTGCTGGTGACTTCACCTACGCACCACAGTCGATGTATGTGCCCGTCGTTGTGCTTGCGCTCACCGTTATTGCATTCAACCAAATTGGCGATCATCTTCGTTCCCAACTCGATTCCCGTGAGGGCAAGATATGAGTTCAATTCTCAAACTTGAAAATCTGAGAGTTCGATTTTCTACACACCGTGGTCAACTTGAAGCCGTACGTGGCGTAGACCTCGACATACAAGCCGGAACCAGTATCGGCATTGTTGGTGAGTCGGGTTCAGGAAAAACGGTCATGTCGCGAGCAGCCATGGGCCTGCTCACCGGAAGCAATGTAACTCGCGATGGTCGAATCACTTTTGATGGAAAAGTGCTTTCTGACATGTCGCGCGAAGAAGTGCGCAATGAGTTTGGAACTGGCATGGCCATGATTTTCCAAGACCCAATGACTGCACTGAACCCAGTTCGCAGAATTGGATCACAACTTCAAGAAAGCCTTCGTGTTCGACTGGGAATGAGCCGCAAAGAGGCACGTGCCCGCAGTATTGAACTGCTCACGTTGGTTCGCATTCCCGAACCAAAACAAATGTTGCGTAAGTTCCCAAGTCAGCTTTCTGGTGGCATGCGTCAACGAATCATGATTGCGATTGCTATTTCGTGCAATCCAAAACTGCTCTTTGCAGACGAACCGACAACCGCACTTGACGTAACTGTGCAAGCGCAAATTCTTGAGTTGCTCACCGACTTGCGTCAACGTCTGAACATGACCATGGTGCTCGTGACCCACGACCTTGGTGTGGTGGCTGGCAACACCGATTATGTAGCCGTGATGTACGCAGGCGAAATTGTTGAGCAGGCACCAACCACCGAGTTGTTTGCGAACATGAAGATGCCGTATACCGAGGCGTTGTTCAAGTCCATCCCAAACATTCAAATGAAGGCCGGCTCGCGGCTTCCTGTAATTGAAGGTCGACTTCCCGACCCAACCGACAGGCCTCCAGGGTGTGGATTTGCAGCACGTTGCAGTTACGCGCAGGACAAGTGTTTCACTGAACACCCAGAACTTGAAGTGGCTAAAGACGGTCACCTCTACCGTTGTTGGTTCCCGCTTGGCGACTCAATTCAGAGGAAAGTGAGCTGACCATGACTAATCATGCACACCTGCGCAAAGATTCTGAAGTGCTTCTTCGTGTTGAAGATCTTGTTGTTGAGTTTAAGGTGCCCGGTAACAAAGTAGTAAACGCTGTTTCCAGTGTCAGCTTCGATGTCAAAGAGGGTGAAACGTTGGCTGTGGTCGGAGAGTCAGGCTGTGGGAAAACAACCCTTGGTAAGGCTCTCCTGCAAATTCAGAGACCAAAATCAGGATCTGTTCGCTTTGAAGGAAATGAATTAACTTCACTTTCAAAGAGCGATCTGCGGTCTGCTCGCACTTCAATTCAGATGATCTTTCAAGATCCGATCTCTTCACTCGACCCGCGCATGACCGTTCGTCAAATCGTTGAAGAGCCACTATGGATTTGGTCAAAAGGTGACGAGAACGAGCGAATTGAAAAAGTAAAGACACTCCTCAACAACGTTGGACTTGACCCCGAGTTAGTGCTCGATCGAAAGTCGTACGAGTTCTCTGGTGGACAGTGTCAACGCATCAGTATTGCGCGCAGTTTGGCTCTAGAACCAAAGATGTTGATCTGCGATGAGCCAGTAAGCGCACTCGACGTCAGCATCCAAGCGCAAATTCTGAATCTCTTGAATGACATGAAAGAGCGTTACGGTCTGACATTGATCTTCATTAGCCATGATCTCTCAGTGGTCAAAGCAATCAGCACCCGAATCATGGTGATGTACTTGGGCAAGGTGTGCGAAATTGGCACCACCGAATCGATCTACTCGAAACCTGCTCACCATTACACCGCTGCGCTCATTTCATCGGTCCCTGTTCCGGACCCGACCCATAAGGCCGAGCGAACCCCAATTACGGGCGAACCACCATCGCCAGTTGACCCGCCTTCCGGATGCCGCTTCCGCACGCGTTGCCCTGCCGCAACTGAATTGTGTGCAACTGAGGAGCCAATGCTTCGCGAGGTGTCAGACGGCCAGTTTGTTGCCTGCCATTACCCGCGCGC
>CANKVI010000047.1 GCA_947487095.1 Acidimicrobiaceae bacterium
CGAGTGCTGGTTACCGATGAGGTGTTTAAGGCCTGGCTTTCCACTTCGGTAGACATGTTGGATTACGACAACTTCAAGAATCGAGTGTGGGACACTCGCGGCGACGAGTTCCATGATGCTCTTGGAGAAGTGTGGTCAGCAATGTACAAGCTGCAGCAGTAACGGCCTATTTAGGCCGCTTTTGCTGGTGCGTTTCCACCGAACATTGGTCCCAACAGTCCACCGAGGTGTTGCGCTTCTTTCACCAGACCGTCAAGTAATCCGGTCATGTCCTTCGAATGCTCACAACGCATTTCTGCTCCCACAACAATCATGTTGTTGTCGCACCACACACGAACTCCAACTCGGGTGGAGTTCAAACGGTTGATTTCACGCAGTAACTTCACGTTCTGTGTGACGTTGTGGAGGACGGTTGACGTTGCGCGAATGACTGGTTCGGTTCCATCAAACAGTTGAATCCGAACATTGACATCCTTGTATTTTGCTGCGATGAGTCCATTGTCGTGGACAAGGTGGGAGATTTTCTTCTCTTCCAAAAACTCAATCATCTGCGGGAAGTAGATTTCCGCGCCACTCAGTCGACGATCAAAATTGATTGTGAACTGATCGCATTGGATTTGGAGGTGCTGACCAATTTCTGAGTTGAAACTGATCGTCAGTTCTGGATCCGAGTTGATGAACAATCGATTCATCAGGTTGTCAAGAAGAAGATGACTAAGAGAAAACGAACCCGTGCCAGTTGTCTGTGCCGGTTGTTTTACAACTGTGTCAGGACACCCGACGTAAGACCAGCTGCGTCGCAGTGTGATGCTCGTCTTGTCAATGATTACCTGACCAAGTGGTGGTTGCGAGAAAAATGACATGAAGTCTTCAATGTCAATTGGCATTTCCGCGAGAACACTACAGATTCGCTGAAAGTCTCGATACTGAATCTTTGCGGTGACGTTTGGTTCATCAGAAAAGGTTTTGAACTCTGGAGTTTTTTTACAAACTCCCATCTGGATCTCGCCACCGTTTGATGACGTGATCTTTGCTGAGTCGTTTTCGACCGTGAGATTGCAGGTTCCACCAGCGCCATTGAGGGTGTTTGCGCTGAGAATAAGACGACCTGGAATTTGGAATGACCCTTCAAAGAAATGATGGTCACCTGGAATGGTGATCCATGTGTCATCGCTGTTCATTTGCCATGTGCGCATTCCGTTAACGCAGGTAACGAGAACTCCTCGACCTTTGTCTTCTTCAAGTACGGACATGCGGATTGCCGACATGACGAGATCGAGTTCGCTTTCGGAAATGTCTCCAATGTTTACTTTCATGCTGCATCCTTCACATGGAACTTTTTGAGGACTTTGACAGGTGTGTATCCAGTTGGAATGGTGTGCACTTCTTCGAACAACAATGCAAGGTCTTCGCGCTGGGTAGTTTCTGTTTGTGCGCTGGGTGCGTTCACCTGAGGTGAATTAGTTTCGGTGCGTTCGGGTGTTGGACTAGTTGCCAACTTCGTTTCGTTGCTCATGGTGCGCTCCTTGCAGGTAGGTGTGGTCGGTTTTATCCCACGGGTGGGTCAGAGATAGTAGGCGAACACAGGTTCGCTTGCACGGCATTTAGGGGCCGTATTGATAAACGCACAGACTTGTTACAAATGTGCCCGAATTTGCCCTATTCCCAGTCCTGGGCCCAATCGTCCCAGTCCACCACGCTGTCGGCATCCACCTGGGAGGCCGCCTCAACGGTGGCCTGGACGAGGCTGGAGACGACGTCAAGCACGACCTGGCCATTATTGGGGAGCAGGAAGTCCACCACGCAGGCAGGGGCAATATCCGGCTCTTTCCACCAGTCCAGCAACTGTGAGACCTCGAGCGGTTGCATCACTTTGCACATGATGTCCACAAGGAACGAGCGTTGGTATGTGGTGTCACCAGGGTTTAGCCACAAACTGATTTTTAGTTCGTGGTGGAAGATATCTGATCGAATGGCCCATAGAGGAATAGGTTCAGCGGCATGCGGGTGAATGAGACTCACCTTGATCATGCTGTGAGCTTCTTCGCCAATACCAGTTTGAATAATGCCAGTAAGGTTTTGCAGTACCGCAAGTTGTTCAAAAATGCCGGAATACTCGTCACTTCGCTCATCAAATAACACGCGACAGTTCGCGGCAATATTCTGAATTGCGTCAATCATCCATTCCTCCCGTGTACGGAGACGGGGGATGGGCATGCTGTGGCGTGATTCTCGTGATGCAGCGACAGAAATCATCTGGATGGATGCCGCGTTCTGTTGTGTAAGGCATGGATATTCCTGATCGCATGAAATACACCTTGGATCAATGGTCATTCCATTTGGCTGGTGTATTGCAGAAATCACCTTGGCCAATTCTTGTGAAAAGCTGAGCGCATCACGGACATTCATTAAAGCCTCCCATAGAAAGAAAAGAGCACGTACTCACCAGGGTGAATACGTGCTTGTGGACAGTTCCAGTATGACAAATGGGTGTCACGGAGTGGGTAGTTTGATGCGTAATGAATGGTATGAACACAAAACCACGCACAAAGATTTTTTACGACGATGACTATGTATTGGAATCAGGCAGAGAAACACGCACGAAAGCGAAACCGATTGCGAAGTTGATCGTTTCTGAAGGTGTTCCGGGCGTTGAATTGTGTTCACCGAGAAAAGCGACTAGAGCGGAACTTGAAGAGGTTCACAGTCCTGAATATTTGGACAGTTTGTGGAATGGAGTTCAAGACCTCTTGCGAAGTCTGTTGGCGAGCACCGGTGGCGTTTTAGACGCGGTAGATCAAGCACTGATTGATGGGTTCTCTGCAAGTCTGTCGAGTGGTTTGCACCATGCAAAACGAACCCACGAAGAGGGATTCTGTTTCATCAATGGGTTGGTCATTGCGGCACTGCGCGCATTGAACGTGCACAACTTGACCGATATTGGCATTCTTGATCTTGATGCGCATTGTGGTGGTGGCACGTTCCAACTCATTGGCAATGACGCACGAGTGCGTTTGGCAGATGTAAGTACCAACACGTATGACAGTTGGAAATCATTTGAGTTGCGACACCATTTGAAAATTGTTCGCGACGCAAACAACTATTTGAACGAAGTAGAGAAAGCACTCAAGCACCTCAGCGGCGTGCAGTTCCTTATTTACAATGCAGGAATGGACCCATTCGAGGGTTGCAGCATTGGCGGTTTACCTGGAATCACACGTGAGGTTCTGCAGCAGAGAGAAAAACTGGTTGCAGACTGGTGCAAAGAGAACAATGTTCCAACGTTGTACGTACTTGCAGGTGGTTATGAAGGACCGAACTTAGATCTTGAAGGAGTTGCACGTTTGCACCTTCTCACGATCAAAGAGTTCGTGCACTAACTACTTTGCAGTTCGCTTAGCGGGCTTGGTTGCGCGGCGGGGGATAATGAGAGGTGGATCAAGCTTTTCTGCTCTACCCCGACGATAAAGCTGTGCAGGTTTTCCTGTTCCAGATGATGATTGTCGAGTTCTTCCGGGAACCCTCTCGATGAACCCTTCAATCAGCTCTGCTTTGCGTGCAAAGTTTGCAGCATCAAAAGAAAGCTTCATCTTTTCTCTTGCCGACTTTTCGCCTGGAGTGGAGACTCGAGATGCTCTGCGGTATTCCTCTTTAAGCAGATTTTGCACCTTTGCGTAAACGTCCTGATCGCGCGTCATTTTTCTTCCGCTAGAGAGCCCCATCGGCATGTCGTTCATGGGCATGGACATCATGAGCTCGTTTTTACTTGATTCGCTAAAGGCCTTTGAAAGTACATGAATCTGTTGCTCAGTAGAAACTGAATCTGAACGTGAATCCTCGCGACGAATTCGATCGGCAAATCGGAGCGTTTCAGCGTCAGGGTTGTACGCATGATGGAACATCACTTCATACACGTGTCGTAAATCGCCAAGGGTGAATTCTTCATCGCAGAATTTCAAAGCGATAGGAGTTCGCTCCATAAGTTCGCGTACCCGCGAAATGGCATCGCGAATCATTTGGTTGTGGTCAAACTCCAAACGATTCGGGTCTGCAAGCACTTCAACTACGTCCATGAACTTCGCGTTTGCAGCATCGCTTCCGGCAAACGGAGATGCGAAGTCAGGGCTAAATGCCACATAAGCAATGGAGACAGTTCTTCCAGGCCGTGGATCGCGGCCAATATTTCCGTATGCACCAATCTGTACCAAATCCTCAGGTTTCACCTCAATCGAGGTTTCTTCAAGAAGTTCGCGACATGCTGCCTCAACAAGACTTTCGCCCTGCCACTCAACATGGCCGCCAGGGAGGGCATAGTCGAATGGCTCCCGTGGAACCTCTCGCGCAAAGCCTGTCTTGTGATCCAGGATGCAGGACTGAGGTCCCTTTCTTTGGACTACAGCTACTTGCAGCAGGTTTCGCTTAATGGTGAGGGCTACGACATCGACCGCTACGTGAAAGTAGGTCGGGAAATCGGTGGTGGCGGGCTTTGCGGTGAATTCCATATGTACCTCCATAAACGCACGTTTATGGCTTATGTGTAATTCTACATAAAAGGCTGGGAACGGATTGTCTCTATCTGGAAATTTGGTATCCGGCTTGTTATCATGCGGGAGACCGCCGGTTTTCGCTTTTTGGCTGTTCAAGCCCTATGGGTTGAGAAACCCATACAGGTAAAGGGTTTTCTTACTGTGTAACACCCTTTAGGTAAATTGCATTATGACCAAAAAGCAGACAAGAAATGGTGTTGCAAACAAATACTCATGTGTTATACTCGGTACCACGCACGATACGAAGAAGGAGCAAAACGCAAAATACCAGCAAAAACAGCAATTTCACGATCCACAGACCGTGAGACAGCAAGTTGTCACTTTAACAGTTATCCAGTCCGACCCGCCAGCTACCACAACCGCAAGTCTCTCGAAAGGGGATCCAATGACCACCAAGCGCAATCACAACAAACCAAGCAACCGCACAATCCAAACTAAAAAGCGTCAAGACGCGTATGTCATTGGGGTGCATAACGCACTTGCGGCCCGTTTTGGCAACCATGCCAAGTACAAGGGGCAAGAAGTTGCAGATGTCATTCAGTACACCATCGTCGAACTCCTTGGGCGAATTACATACATCATGAGCAAGTACCCGGACCCTGCGCATTATGTTGGCGCGCGTCTCTCGAACGTGGTCACCGACCACAGTCGTCGTCAAGGGGCACAACGTGGGGAAGGTGCACGATTTGACCGCATTGTTGGGTCAGCAGACGAAGAGCACACCGCACGGAAACTTCAGCAAGTTGTTTCGGGAGACTCGTTTGATCTCGCAGACCATCTGGACAAAATCGCACTTGTGCAGAAAGTCAAAAAAGTGTTGACCGCAGAAGAGCAGCGCATTTTTGATTTGGTTTTTGAGAAAGGTTTGAGCGTCACGGAGGTTGCGAAGATTGTTGGACAGCGTCGCGAAACTGTGAGTCGCAAATTGAGCGATGCAAAAGAGCGTGCGCGAAAGGCCATTGGGCCAGCGTCGTAACGGTTCATTTCTCGGGTTTCACTCGTACCATCTCCACAACTTTTGCGCTGTGGCTAGCAAGGTTGTGGCAGGTGGGCGAGTGAGTTACCCGAACATGCAATGTGATCTGGTTATTGCAGCTCGGACATTCCCAGTGAATGGTTCGCTTAGGTGATTGTTCCATGTTGTGCCTCCTTGGCAAGTCGTAATCGACAAGCCGCACAACATAAGGAAAGGTGTGACGCGGTTTCTTAAAATCCTTTTAGGTATTGAAAACGCGTTGAACCTGGCTAGGTGCAACCAACAGTTGTTTAACGTGCAGTGCATCAACAGTTTTTGTAACTTTGCTCAACAATGGCGTAAGCCGTACATCAGTCATTTCAAGAAGTGAAATTTCAAGAGGAACACCGTAAGTAATTCCAGAAAGATCAATGGCCTCAGTGTCTGCTGGCGCCAACTGCAACGAAACAACATTGTGCGAACGCATGAGGAGATTCTCGGCGAGTAATACTCCGTCGTGAATTACCCAACCTGCGGGAACTCTCACGAGCCAGCGCAACGAAAGACGATGGAGTTGTGGCGCAAACTTCCATATAGCTGCGGCTGAAAACAACGAAACGACTAATCCGCCGACCCAGAGTTCGCTTGCAAAAAGGTTGTCTGCAACAACAAAGAGTGCGGTAAGTACAACCCAAGCAAGGAAGGCGGGAAGCGCCAGGCTGACGGGAATTCGAAGGAGGAACCGTCGTTCGTTTCCGTACGCGCCGGCCTGAACCTGGATCATTCCGAAATCAGACGTATATATAAGGAGTAGAGCCACGAGAGATGAGGTTGCAACAGCAACAGGGAGAATCCCAAATTCTTCAGAAGGCAGTTGGGCAATAAGGGAGAAGAAAACAACGGGGCTACTTATTCGAATTGCGGTAAGAGAAACTGGGTGAAGAATCCAGGTGCCTATTGCCACCACGGTCCACAGCATCCACATGCCTACCGAAAAACTCTGTTGGAACAGAGCAACGAAGATCCACAGCACCCGAACAGGCCAAGCAATGTGCGTAAGTAGACGCTGAATCACGCCACGAGCCTAGAGCCGTAGTGCAGCCCACAAGTAATGTTGCACCTATGGCTGGCGGCGCAAAAGCAACAAAGAAGGACCGCGACCGCGCTGCCTTTTTGCGCGATGCCATCAACCTGCATAACGAACGCTATTTCGCTCACGATGCTCCCGAAGTTAGCGATGCTGAATACGACGAATTGAAGCGCGAACTACATGCGCTTGAAGCAAAGTTTCCCGAACTTGTCACCTTCGATTCACCAACACTGCAAGTTGGTGCACCAGTAATCACCACGTTTGCTCCGGTTACACACCGCGCGCCAATGACAAGCCTCGACAACGCAATGGGGCCAGACGAATTGCAGGCGTGGGGCGAGCGCATGGCGAAGGGCCTTGACAACGCAGATATGCAGTTCATCTGCGAGTTGAAGATCGATGGTCTTGCAATCAGCATTCGTTATGAAAATGGAGTGTTGGTGCAAGCAGCTACTCGTGGTGATGGAAAGATTGGCGAAGACGTAACCGAAAACATCAAGACCATCAGGGTCATTCCACATGCCTTAACTGCACCTAAAGGCGGAAGCATTCCTGAAGTGTTGGAGGTGCGTGGCGAGGTGTACATGCCAATTGCCGCCTTCGAACAATTCAAAGCCGATAAAGAACGCGACAACG
>CANKVI010000048.1 GCA_947487095.1 Acidimicrobiaceae bacterium
ACAACATTGAAACTGTTGCTCGACTGCAGCGAATGGTACGGCCTTCTGCTGGATATGCACGCAGCATGTCGGTTCTCGCGCGCTCACGTGCAGCGGGTTTGACCACAAAATCTGGGTTCATGCTTGGCCTTGGTGAAACTCGTGATGAGGTTGAGGCAACACTGATTGACCTTGCAAGCGTGGGGGTCAACATTGTGACTATCGGGCAGTATTTGCGACCGAGTGCACAACACCTTCCGGTGGTGCGTTACGCCGAACCTTCAGAGTTTGAGTATTACAAACAATTCGGTGAACGACTTGGAATCAACCATGTTGAATCAAGCCCGCTCACTCGTTCGAGCTATCACGCAAAAGACGCCCATCGAAATTCATCCCCACTACTTCACGCATAAAGGCAAACATGACAACTACATCTCTTCGCGAAATTGCTGGCACCATTCAGTCACAACGCACAGTTGAAGGCGGCGGGTTCACCGTTCGACGTCCGTTTCCAACTGCGCAACTAGATCAGATCGATCCATTTCTGTTGCTCGACGAAATGGGACCTGCGGATTACGCGCCAGGCAAAGCAGTAGGTGCGCCAAGTCATCCGCATCGTGGCTTTGAAACTGTGACCTACATGTTGTCGGGCAGCATGGTGCACGAAGACTCAACTGGCACAAAAGCAGTCATCAAAAAAGGTGGCGTGCAATGGATGACAGCGGGATCCGGAGTGATCCATAGCGAGTTGCCAACCGATGACATGATGAAACTCGGCGGTCGAATGCACGGCTTTCAGCTGTGGGTGAATTTGCCAGCTGCTCAGAAAATGATTGATCCTCGTTACCAGGGTTACGAAGCAGAAGAAATGGCCACCGTGCAATTGGCAAAGGGTGGACACATTCGAGTTGTTGCCGGCGTGGTTCATGGAGCAAAGGGTCCTGTTGAAACCACGTCGCCAATGACCTATGCACACGCCGTGTTAGAGGTTGGCGATGTAGTGGAGTGGTTGCCGGAAGTTGGACACACCGCCCTCATTCATGTGTTTGACGGTGAAGCACGCGTGAATGAATCGACGAGTGTTTCGGGCGAGATGGTGGTGTTGCAGAGAACGGCCGGTTTGGTGCGGGTTGAAGCAACAACATCTGCAGCGCAAATTCTGATGATGGGTGGCTTGCCACTCGGTGAGCCGATGGTTCGCTATGGTCCTTTCGTCATGAATACTAAGGAAGAGATCATCACTGCCGTTGAGGAATTCAACGATGGCAAGTTGGTGAAGGTAGGGAAGAACAGCCTGTGAGTTCAACAATTGCCACCACCTCCGATTACCTCGAACGCATTGCAAAAGTTCGTGTTGCCATGTCTGCGCAGAACGTAGATGCAGCATTGCTCTCTGTTGGTCATGACCTGCCGTATTTGTCGGGGTATGAAGCAATGCCGCTTGAGCGTCTCACCATGTTGGTAGTTCCGCGCAGTGGACAAGTGAGCATGGTGGTTCCGCGTCTTGAAGTGCCGCGCGTTGTTGCACAACCGGAAGTGTTTTCAATTGTTCCGTGGAATGAAACCGACAACCCAATTGCGATTGTGGCGAAGCTGTTGGGCGATGCCAAGCGAATTGCGGTTGGCGATCAAATGTGGGCGCGATTCCTGGTGGAGTTATTGCCACACGTTCCAGGTGCGACCTTCACTCGTGCCGTTGATGTGGTTGGCGCATTACGCATGTCGAAAGATGCAAGTGAAATTGCAGCTCTTCGTGCTGCGGGTGCTGCTGCCGACAGGGTCGCAGCCCAATTGCATGCAGGCAAGATTCCACTCATTGGTCGTACAGAAGCTGCGGTCTCAGCCGATATTTCTTCGCGCTTGATTGCCGAAGGACACGATGTAGTGAACTTTGCAATTGTTGCTGCTGGCGAAAATGCTGCAAGCCCACACCACCACGCCGGTTCACGAGTAATTAAAGCAAATGAAATTGTGCTGTGTGATTTTGGTGGAACGATGAATGGATACTGCAGCGACATTACGAGGTGCGTGTTTACTGGCCAGATCTCGAGTGATGTTGCCGATGCATACGCAGTGCTCTTTGAGTCGCAGGCCGCTGGCGTTGCCGCAGGTGTTGTGGGAAATGCTTGCGAAGATGTTGACCGCGCTTCACGTGCAGTGATTGAAAAAGCTGGTTATGGCGAGTATTTCGTGCATCGCACAGGACATGGAATTGGAATGGAAGCCCACGAAGACCCGTACATGGTGAGCGGCAACAAGTTGCCAATTGCTGCTGGCTATGCATTCAGCGTTGAGCCAGGTATTTACATTCAAGGTAAGTGGGGTATGCGTTTAGAAGACATTGTTGTGGCAACGGTGAATGGCCCAGACTCTATGAATGCGGCAAATCACAATTTGATCGTCGTCGAAGCCTAAGTTCTTTAGGTCATGATTCGTTTGGAAGCAGCAACGGTGATGTTGCAATGGGCCGTTGGTGGTCTTGCCTTTTTGTGGTTCACTACACGTCGAAACGAAGTTGGCGCTGGTTATGGCATGTTGCTGCGCATTACCTATGGTGCGTTTGCGGTTATTGCAGTGGTGTTGGGCAATCGCTACGGAGTCAGCATTGTTCGTGAGGTATCGAGCGTTGCTGTTGCCATTGCAGCATTCGTTCTGATTCGAAACAAGCGATCAAAACTTGATCTCATTGCGCCATTACTTGGTATTCCAGGAATTATTGCAGCGGGAATATCTGCAGCGAGCGACGGAAGTGGTGGTGACGTCGTTGTGTCGCTGTTGAGAGTGGTCGTTGGAACGCTGTTTCTTGGCGCTGTGAGCGACACGATGTTGCTTGGGCACTGGTATTTAGTGCAACCAGGAATGCCGAGGAAATTAATCAATGAAATCACTACAGCGGTTATTTACTTGTGGCCGCTTGAAGTAGTGGTATTGCTTTTGCCAACAGGAATGTTCAGCGTGCTGAATGGAACTATTGACGACGGTTGGGATGGCGTGCTTGGCTGGTTCTGGCTCGCGTCTGCAGTGGTTACAGGAGTGCTCGCACTAGTTACCCGTGCCGCTTTAAAAGAACGAAGCTATTCGGCGGTAATGGCTGCGACCGGTTTGATGTATTTGGCGATTCTCACTGCGTTCTGTACCGACATTGTTGGGCGCGCACTGCTCGCTTAAATCGGTGAGTTTGGTGCAACAAGTGCCCAAGGTCGTGAGCGTTCCATTGCAAGACCAAGTTCGAGTAGCAGTTGCTCGCTGAAATGACGTCCGTTTATTTGCAACGCAACTGGTAAACCATCGACGAGCCCTGACGGAATAGAGATTGCCGGGTTGCCATACATGTTCGCTGGAAACGTGAGTTTGCCGTTGTTTCCCATACCGCCAGGTAATCCGCCGAAATCTGATGGCAACGGGCCCTCTGCATTGAATGCAACATCGGGGTTACTTGCTGTAATCACAAAATCGGCTTCTTGGAAAATTTCATGCATTCGCTGATTGAGCGCTGCACGACGTGCTTCAATCTTTGCGCGAGCCTCTGCTCCGTACTTGCCGAGCGTTGCTTGAATTCCAAATCGCATTTCCGGAGTAAGAACATCTGCGCATGCTGGCCAGTGATCTGCCAGTTGCATCTGAATTTCGATCATTCCACTGATTGACCAGGCGGCGCCCATGCTAGGAAGCGTGGTGTCAACGGTGATGATGTCCATTCCGGTGATCGACGCAAGATGCAATGCGTATTCCTCGAGTTGTTGCCACATTGCGGGGGAGACGACTGCACCGCCCCAGTTTGGAGCGAGAACTGCAGTTTTTCCACTCAGCGATTCGGCGTGTCTTCCTAATTCGTTTTCCCAGTTTTCAACTCGTTGCAAACTGAGTGGATCTCGCGAGTCGTGTCCGTTGCACACGTCGAACCAACGCGCAGTGTCGCGAATACTTCGCGCCATCACCCCTGTGTTCACGGTGAGATTTCCAAGTTCGGTATGCGGCGCGCGAGGAATTCTGCCAAACGTTGCCTTCAGTCCAACGAGACCGGTGAAGCCTGCAGGAATGCGAATGGAACCTCCGCCATCACCGCCAGTTGCAATGGTGACGAGACCTCCAGCAACTGCTGAAGCACTTCCGCCCGAGGACCCACCTGGCGTGCGACCTAGTTGCCAGGGGTTATGTGTTGCTCCATTGAGCACAGTGCGAGTGACATTTACACCTCCGAACTCGCTAGCAGTGCACAAACCAATTGCATTTGCTCCACCAGTTTGAGTTGCACGTTGAACCATGACCGACGTGTGTGTTGCTCTGCGATCTGCAAAGACCACGCATGCCTCTGTGTATGGCCAACCTTGTACAGCATCAAGTTCTTTTACACCAAGTGGAATTCCACCGAATGGTTTTGATACGTCAGCAGACTTTGCTCGTTGAGTTGCACCTTCTGGATCGACAAATGAAAATGCATTTAGCGAACTCTTCTCTATTGCGTGCAGCGAAGCCTGTAACTCTTCTAACGGGGAACGCACTTTGTTGCGAAAGGCATCGACAAGCGAGCAGGCATCGCCCATCCAAGGAGTATCAGTTGTGCTCATTATCTTAAAATAGTCGCTAAAAACGCTCTATCTATTAGTGTGGTGAGGCGTTATGGATACCAAAGCCTTCCTCGGAATTGAGCCAAAGGGAATTCATACAGCCACAAATGGACAGTGGTCGATGGTTGTTCGACCCGGTCTCGTAACGGGTGGCAATTTTCTCTGGGGAGGATGCGGTTTGGCTGCAGCAGTTGCAGCAATTGAAGAATTATCTGGTCGCACGTGCGTGTGGGCAACTGCCCAGTACCTGTCATATGCGCGAACCGGCGAAACCATGGATGTCGATGTGACGCTTGCTGTCGTTGGACATCAGATCACCCAGGCGCGCGCAGTATGCCACGTAGGAGATCGTGAAATTCTCACCGTAAATGCAGCGGTAGGCGAGCGGCCATTTGAGTATGCACATTCATTTGTACAGATGCCCGATGTGCCACCACCGAGTGCATTGAAGCAACGTGCACATCGAAGCGACGTCTCAAACACCATTCACGAAAAAATGGAAGAGCGTTTTGTTATTGGTCGTGAACTTGAGGAGTTAGATGAAGTTCCTAACGATGGTCGCACCTTGATGTGGGCTCGGATTCCTGACGTGATTGAAGGTGTAGACACGGCAACTTTGGCGGTGTTGGGTGACTTCGTGCCAATGGGTGTTGGCCAAGCGCTTGGCATACGTGGAGGCGGAAATAGCCTTGACAACACGCTCCGAGTAGTTCGCCTCGTTCCCACTAAGTGGGTGTTGTTAGACATACATATACAAGGCGTGGAACGCGGTTTTGGGCACGGAACAGTAAACATGTTCGCCGAAGACGGGACGTTTCTTGCCACCGCAAGTCAAAGTTGTATAGCTCGAATGTGGAGGGAACCAAAATGATTCGCCGTAACGGAATGACCGTTCCACTTCCAGGACATTTGCACGACCACAAAGGTAAATATGCGCAGTTGGCCGACTGGGGTTACAGCGATATTTGGTCTGCTGAAACCGATGGTGCAGATGCATTCACCCCGTTGGCGCTGGCCGCAGCGTGGGAACCGCGCCTTCGACTTGGAACAGCAATTGTTCCCGCCTATACGCGCACTGCTCCTGTGATTGCACAAAGTGTTGCCGCGCTTGCCGATGCCGCACCTGGTCGTTTCGCCATTGGAATTGGTTCGTCAAGCAATGTGATTGTGGAGCGTTGGAATGGGGTGCCATTCGTGGACCCGTACAAAAAAGTTCGTGATGTTGTTCGATTTATGCATGATGCATTTTCTGGGGAGAAAATCACTAAGGAATACGACACGTTCAAAGTTGATGGGTTTCGTTTGAGCATTAAGCCAGCGCAAAAGCCAACGATTCTGATTGCTGCGCTTCGCGAGGGAATGTTGAAGTTGGGTGCGCGTGAAGCAGATGGTGTGATCATCAATTGGCTGAGTGCGCAAGACGTCAGCAAAGTCGCCAAGGTGGTAAGCGACGCGGCAAATGGTGTTGAGAAGGAAATTACTGCACGTATTTTTGTATGCCCAAGCGAAGACACCGAAGTGGTTCGTGCCGGAGCCCGTTTTGCAATTGCTGCATACATGAATGTTCCTGTGTACGCCGACTTCCATCGCTGGATGGGACGAGCTCCGTTGATGCAGGGAATGTGGGATGCATGGAAGGCGGGAGACCGTAAAGGTGCTTTGGCGGCCATTCCCGATCAAGTAGTTGACGAACTAGTGGTGCATGGAAGCCCTGCGCATTGCCGCGACATCATTTCCGAGTATTTCAAGAACGGTGTGACTACTTCATCGCTTGCGATTCTTCCGCTTGATCCGAATTTGGATTATTGGAAATCCGTCGAAGCACTTTCGCCAAGTGCCAGTTGATTCGTCGGTTTCGTCATGACATCAATCGAGTCCGATACCGAGGTTGCGGCTCGGCTCGAGTTTGAAGAGGCTCAACGCAGCGAGGGTTGGCGATTGTTGCGCGCTGCATTGCGTATGCAGCGCCGCAATCTGCTGCTTGGCGCCTTGGTGGGAATCTTGTGGGCTTCATTCAAGGTGGCAGTGCCACAGATGACCAAATATGCCATTAACGACGGCATCGAAAAGGATGGCCCGTTATTGCAATGGGCATTGATTATTGGCGGTTTAGGCGTGCTCACGGGTGTGCTGTCGGGAATGCGTCGTTACATCGCATTTCGTGAGAGCCGATGGGCCGAAACCTTGTTTCGTGAACGGCTTTTTTCTCATGTTTTGAATCTTCACGTTGGCTATCACGACAAGGCGCAAACAGGCCAGTTAATGAGTCGAGCATCAAGCGACCTCATGCAAATTCAAGGATTCATTGTGATGATTCCGATCACGCTGTCAAACGTGATTCAGATTTTTGCAGTCACGGCGATTCTGTTTATTACCGATCCGATTTTGGCAATTGTTGCGCTGATTCCATTGCCTTTTGTCAATCTTTCAGCGCGACGGTTCAGTCATCGAATTCATCCTGCTTCAATCGCGGTGCAAGCAGAACAAGCACAGTTGGCGAATGTTGTTGAAGAGAGCATTTCTGGCGTTCGTGTGGTGAAGGGTTTCGGCGCAGAACAAGTGCAGTTTGAGAAACTTGAAAAGGAAGCCGACGACATTTTGCGGGAGTCGATGAAGGCCGCGCGCATTCGCTCCAGCTTCATGCCCGCCATTGATGTGTTGCCTGCACTTGGAT
>CANKVI010000049.1 GCA_947487095.1 Acidimicrobiaceae bacterium
GATAACGAGACCAGATGCGGTGGTCTGCACTGCTTCGCTTGGCTTGACCACAATGCGGTCGTCTAGGGGCTTCAAGTTCATATGTGAGGTCCTCCGTGTGGCGTGTTCCGAGTGGTTCACGCGGTTGGTTTTTCGGTTAGCACTCAACGAGTGCGAGTGCTAATGATACGGACCTAAGCCCCGATTTTCCAACTGAGCCCGCACTGGGCAAGTAGGTCAGAAAGGGGCTCAAGAGGCAGTCCTACGACCGTTGTGAAGCTGCCCTGCACCGTTTCCACCAGTTTTCCCCCATCGCCTTGCAGGGCATACGCACCTGCCTTATCCAGCGATTCCCCAATGCCCAGGTACCAATCCATCAGTTCAGGCGTGATGTGCACCAGCGTCACCGAGGCCGTGTCCACGGTGTGAGCCTGCCGGTCTCCGCGAACCACCGAAATGGCCGTATGCACACGATGGGTGCGACCAGACATTTCACCCAACATGCGGCGGGCATCGTCAAGATTTTCTGGCTTGCCATAAATCTCGCCATCTACATCCACTGTGGTGTCGGCTGCAATCACGATGACATCGAGATCTGGATACCGCTGTGCGATGACATGGGCTTTGCCTTGTGCAAGTCGCTGCACGTGCGCAAGTGGAGTTTCAAATTCGAGTGGTGTTTCATCGATGTCGGCTGGCTCGATGTCAAATGGCATTTCACCTTCGCCAAATGCTTCGTCTAACAACTTTGTCAATAAATCAATTCGTCGCGGTGAACGCGATGCAAGAACAATTCTTGGTCGAGTGGTACTAGGAGGTTCCATTTCGAGATCAGCCGCCACTCAAACGCATGACATCGCCATCATCAGGAATGGTCATGTCGTCACGATCGTCTAAGTAGCCGTCGGGCAAAATCACTTTGATCGGACCGTTGGTGTGTCCACGAGCAATTCGTTCTCCACCTTCAACAATTGGAGCATCTGCATCTAACTGCGCGGCAAGCGCGCGAAGTTCAGCCAACGATTTCACTTCAGCAAACTTGCGACGCATTTCGCCACCAACCGGATAACCCGTGAGATACCAACTGGTGTGTTTACGGAAATCGCGCATGCCGCGATCTTCATCTAGGTGTCCGCACAAACCTTCCGCGTGCTCAAGCATGACCGACAACACTTCGCCAAGTTTTGGCGTGCCTGTTACTGGTCTGCCACTAAATGCATCAACAAGATCGCGGAACAACCATGGGCGACCTAAACAACCTCGACCAATTACCACTCCGTCGCAACCGGTTTGCTCCACCATGCGCAGTGCATCGCTTGCTTCCCAAATATCACCATTGCCAAGAACAGGAATGGTCTTCACGGCTTGCTTCAGCTGACTAATCGCTTCCCAATGTGCGCTCGGTGCATAGTGCTGCTGCGCAGTACGTGCGTGCAGTGCAACCGCAACTGCGCCAGCATCTTCGCAAATCAATCCTGTTTCAATAAATGTGATGAGGTCGTCGTTGATTCCCATGCGAAATTTGCATGTCACGGGAATGCCGTACTCTTTGCCCACAGTAACCGCAGAGTTGACAATGGCGCGTAACAACTGGCGCTTCAGTGGCACTGCTGCTCCACCACCGCGGCGTGTCACCTTTGGTGCGGGGCAACCAAAATTTAAATCGATGTGATCAACTGCATTTGCCTGACCCAGTTTGTGCACTGCTCGGCCGAGCATCTCCGGATCACTTCCATACAGCTGCAACGAACGGAAGTCTTCGTCTGGTCCAAACTTCAACATGGTGTCAGTCTTGCGATTGCCATGCACAAGCCCAGTCGCCATGATCATTTCGTTGACGTAGACCAAGCCGGGTCCGAACTTTCGACACAGCGAACGGAATGGCGCGTTGGTTACACCAGCCATTGGAGCAAGCACCACTGGTGGCCAAATGCTGCGCTCGCCCAACTGCAGTGCAGGCACTGTCGTTGCAGTGGTTGGGGTGTCAGTTGCGGTCATGGTGTTACGAGGTGGTTCGGTCGGTCAACTTCAGGTTTGGCATGGCACCCATGCTCAATTCGCTTGGTCCGTCCTGCAATAAACGGTACCAACCAGCAGAGGCAATCATGGCTGCATTGTCGGTGCACATTGCCATGCTGGGCAACACCAAGCGCCATCCCTGCTGAGTGCACGTTGCAGTCATTTCTTGGCGTAACAGCGAGTTGGCAGCAACACCACCGCCAAGAGCGATGGTTTTTGCCCCGATGTGTCTTGCAGCCTTTACCGACTTTGCCACCAAGACATCAACAACTGCAGTTTGAAATGATGCAGCAACATCTTGTGTGGAAATTGCTGGATTCTTGCGCACGTAATTGACCACCGCAGTTTTCAAACCACTAAACGACACATCGAAACCGTCATGCAACATTGCACGCGGAAATTCAATTGCTTGTGCGTTGCCAAGCTTTGCTTCGCGATCAATCGCTGGTCCACCGGGGTGACCGAGTCCAAGAAAACGCGCAACTTTGTCGAAGGCTTCCCCCGCCGCATCGTCAATGGTCTGACCGATGATGGAGTACTTACCGTGCGACTCCATGTTTACAAGCAATGTGTTTCCACCCGACACCAACACCACCAACATCGGAAACTCAACATTCGGGTCATCGAGCAGCGCTGCATACAAATGCGCCTCCAAGTGATTCACACCAATGAAGGGTTTGTTCAAAGCAAGTGCAATCGATTTCGCAGCAGAAACACCAACGAGAAGCGCGCCAACTAGTCCGGGTCCGACTGTTGCGGCAACCGCATCGATGCGTTCAAAACCAATTCCCGAATCTTGAAGAGCCTTACGAATGACTGGAGTCATTGCTTCAACATGGGCGCGGCTCGCAATTTCTGGCACCACTCCACCGAACCGAGCATGTTGCTCAATTTGTGTGGCAACCACAGAAGACAACACGTCGTTGCCACCCATGACTACTGCTGCAGCAGTTTCATCGCAGCTCGACTCAATGCCAAGCACCACCGTGGCTTCATTGATGCGAATCATGGTCTGGTCTTTTCAATGCTGCGCAAGCGATCACGGAATACATCGTCTTGAATGTCTTGACACCACATCACAATGGCATCGTCAGTGTTTTCGTAATACTTTCGACGCACACCTGCAGGCACAAACCCGAAACGGCGATACAACTCTTGCGCTGCGGTGTTGGTATGACGAACCTCAAGTGTGAGTGCTTCGCACTTGCGTTGTCGAGCATGCCAAGCAAGTTCGAGCATGAGTTCAGTTGCAATGCCTCGCTGTTGCCAGTCTGGATGCACCGCAATATTGGTGACGTGTGCATCGGTGTCAGCAAACAGCAACCCGCAATACCCCACGAGTTCGCGGCCAATATGGGCAACCGCGTAATACCGATGACCCCTATTCATCATTTCAATTTCGTCGGCGAACACTTTTTGCGTCCACGGCTTCGGATACACGACTTCCTCAATTGGCATGATGTCGCGAATGTCTCGGCGGTGCATTTGCGCAACCTCAAGCACCGGATGAGCCTGTGAATGCGAAGTATTTCCGACATCTACTTTCTTAATCAATCGGTCAAGAATGCTCATTGTGCACTCCTTGTGGCCCAATTGATTTCAGCATCAGGTGCACGTAAATACATCGGAACTACTTCATCAATCTGCACCCACTCTTCGCGCAGTGCTCGCTCGTGAGCGATTTCAACCAATGTCGACGCAAGTGGCATTGAGTATTTGTCGTCTGCGATTTCTAGAGCAGGTAACACTGGGTTCAATCGCTCGCGGAACTCGGTTTCGTGTTTCAGCGCTCCAGTACCAACGAGCAACGTTGACTGTCCGCGGTCGAGCACATCAACTGCACACATTTCTGGAGACCCAATTTGTGGCTTGCCAACTTGTTTCAGTTTTCCGTCTGTCATGCGATATAGCGACCAGTACACCTCACCGCGTCGAGCATCAACTACCGAAGCAATGACCTCGTTATTTGTCTGCACCGCAGCAGCCAAAATGTTGAGGCTGGTAACCGGAATGATTGGCACGTCAATCACCTGCGCAATTGCTTGAGCAGATGCGATTCCTACCCTCATTCCCGTGAACAAGCCAGGCCCAATATCAACAGCGATTCCACCTACATCCCACAATTCAACGGAAGCTTGTTTGCACACAAAATCAATCATTGGAGTGAGCGCTTCGGCATGTTGACGATCACTGCGAATTTCACTACTTGCAAGAACCACATCGCCATCGTGCAACGCAACGCTTACCGCATCGGTTGCCGTATCAATTCCCAAAATAATCATGCCGACCACCTCGCTAGCGAACTGCGGAGTTTGTCCCATCGCGATTCCCACTGCTTGCCACGCCAGCCAATTTCAATGCGTCGTGAGTCTTCGCTTCCTTCAACGTGGCTCAACGTAATGGTGAGTCCGTCACCAATGTCGTCACCCACAACATCGCCCCACTCCACCAACGCGACTCCACCTGCTTCAACAAGTTCAGCAATTCCTAAGTCGGCAAGTTCGCCAGTGCGCTCTAGTCGATACAAGTCGGCATGATGCATGGGAATCCGACCACCCGAATAGTTGTGGAGCAAATTGAATGTTGGCGAAGTGATTGCTTCAGACACGCCAAGTGACTTGCCAAACTGCTGTGCGAAAAAGGTTTTTCCCGCGCCCATTTCCCCAATCAACACAAACATGTCTCCTGGTTTTGCCAAGCCAGCAATCACCCCAGCAATGTCAGCAGTGTCGGTTTGGCGCGGTGCAGTCAAGGTAATCATGAGGGAAAGCCGTATTCAGCCTAGGTAGTTACTCAAGCGAACTAATTGATGTAGTTACGCGGCATTCGAGCACTTATTGCGCACACGATTTCATAGCCAATTGTGCCCATTTTGTTTGCCCATTCATTGGCAGTAATGAGTTCTGCGCCTTGTGCGCCAATGAGGACAGCTTCGTCACCAATGCTCACTTCATCGTCTGCGCAGTTCAAGAGAATCTGGTCCATCGTGACCACACCGGCAAATGCACGACGGGTTCCGTTAACAAGCACAGATCCGCTCTCCCAAATGCCCCGCGGTATTCCGTCTGCATAGCCAAGCGGAAGAGTGGCAATTGTTGAATCGCTTTCGAGTGGTCGCTTCAGTCCATATGACACACCTTGCCCCGCAGCAACTCGCTGCACATGAGAAACGCGCGCGTGTGCCGACATAACCGGGCGAAGGTCAAGTTGGTGGTCTGCACCGAACGAATTGGTTGCTGCATCTCCAGGAATTCCATACATGGCAATTCCTACTCGAGTCATCGTGCAACCAACGCCAGCATCTAACCTGCGAATTGCAGAAGCTGAATT
Organism: Acidimicrobiaceae bacterium; assembly: GCA_947487095.1. Next base: position 5,329 of record CANKVI010000049.1, read on the forward strand.
TGAAATATGCACGTGGCGAACTTCGATTTCTAATGCACGAACCTGTTCAACAGCACGCATGAATGTAGAAACTTGCCGTTGTGCAAATTGAGTGTCGGCAACATCTGCAGTAGCCAAGTGCGTGAACATGCCATCAAGTGTGAGCCATTGTGATTCGGCAACAAGACTCGCGACTCTCACCGCATTGTCTGGTTGCACACCCACACGGTGCATTCCCGAGTCCACCTTCACATGAACTGAAGCCATGATCTCAAGTTCGCTTGCTGTGCGCGCGAAGCGAACAATCGTTGCTTCGTTGTACAACGTGGCAATCAGTCCATACGAAATAATGTCGCAAAACTGCTCTTCAGGCTGTTCACTCATGATGAGAATCGGTGCGTTGATTCCGGATTGGCGAAGTTCAATTCCCTCTTGCACTAACGCAACACAAAGCCCGTGCGCACCTGATTGCAGTGCAACACGCGCACATTCAACAGCGCCGTGACCGTATGCGTCTGCCTTCACAACAGCCCATAGCTGTTGCGGAGCCACGTGTGCTGCGAGCGTTGCAACATTGTGGCGAAGTGCGCCAAGATCAATTTGCGCCCACGCCCAGCGTTGTGCATTCATGGGTAACTACTCAGCTGCAACAACAGCGATGGCCACGCTGTCGGTATGAGAAATTGAAACCTGCCACGAAGTAATGCCTCGAGCATCTGCAAGTTGTTTGGCTCTTCCTTCAATGCGCAAGGTTGGTTGTCCTGAGGTCAGTTTTGTTACTGATACGTCGTGCAGATCAATAGCTCCCAGCCCAACACCAAGTGCTTTCATCGTCGCTTCACGCACAGCAAAGCGTGCGGCGAGACTGGATGTGGGGTCGGACTTAGCGCTTACTGATTGCAGTTCATCGTGTGTAAATAGACGATTCCGCAACTGTGGCGTGCGCTCAAGTGCGGTACGAAATCGCTCAATATCTACGGCATCAATGCCAATGCCCTGCACGACTATGCCCCGTTTTGCGAGGTGCGCCAATGATCTGCCGATTCGCTGATTGGCAAAATAAGCAGATCTGCAACCGACACTTCGGCCAGACGGTCTTCGCGGAACGAACCTTCGGTTTCTGTTACCCAGTCCACCAGTCGGTTGTATCTGTCGTCATATCCCTGCAGCACGTTCTTCATCGTTGACGAAGGCAAGCGATCATGGAACAACACGTGAAGCAAGGTGATGCCCGTTGTTTCGGTTCCTTTAGTTTCTGGAACAAAAATTACGGTGCGGCTATCGCGACGTCCGCGAGCAACCAACACATTGCGATCGATTGCCACGCGGTGCTTGGTTCCTACCAACGTGGAGTTGCGGTCAACTCGTGACGTAAGTTCGCGCGAAATTCCACCACGATCGATCACGTTTACCGTGGCGGTATTTCCTTCAACATCGCCTTCAATGGCGTAACGGGTGAAACCAACGACGGAGGCAACCGCTGGGTCGAGATCGGCAATTACTTTTAACGCCTTGTACGACAAGCGGTCGCGCGACACTCCGGCTTTCAGCACCTCTTGCACCAATGAGCGGTCCAGCAAGCCTTCGTCGCTGCGTGAAATTCCCACGGTCACTGTCTTTGCTTGGTGTTTAATGGCATCGACTGGACGAGTGAGTTCATCGATTGAACGTGTGAGTGCACTGGTGAGATCGTCGAGAATTGCTTCTGGCGAACTGATCTTGCCAGTGCTCTGTTGGTAAGCCTGCAATGGATCACTCGACATTGCATCGCGCAACATCGTGACCACACAGACGGCGTTA